>JBBWZU010000067.1:0-5855 GCA_039649225.1 Hyphomicrobiales bacterium
GCTATGGCCTAATCGCCTCATGCCAACTCTCTCGATCGCGCTGTTGCAGGCGCTGAAGGACCACGGTGCGCGCGAAATCTTCGGCATTCCCGGCGACTTCGTGCTGCCGCTGTTCAAGGTTATCGAAGAAAGCAAAATTCTCCCGGTCTTCACGCTGAGCCATGAGCCGGCCGTCGGCTTCGCGGCGGACGCGGCGGCGCGCTAGCACGTCGGCCTCGGTGTTGCGGTGGTGACCTACGGAGCAGGGGCCTTCAACGTACTCAACGCGGTCGCCGGCGCTTATGCGGAGCGCTCGCCGGTCGTTGTCATTGCGGGCGCGCCGGGCGCGCGCGAGCGCACCGGCGGCTTCATGTTGCACCATCAGGCGCGCACCATCGACACGCAGGCCAATGTCTTTCACCAGGTCACCTGCGATCAGGCGGTGCTGAACAACCCCGAGACTGCGCCGGCCGAGATCGCGCGTGTGCTGCGCTCGGCGCGCGAGCGTTCGCTGCCCGTCTACATCGAATTTCCCCGCGACATGGTGGCAGAGCAGGTCGAGCCGGTGCCGGTGCTGCCGCGCTCGGCGGCCGACGCCGATGCGGTGGCGGAATGCGCGCAGGAAATCCTCGCGCGGTTGGCCCGCGCGAAATCGCCGGTCATCGTGGTGGACGTCGAAATCCGCCGCTACGGGATCGAGAAGCGGATCACCGCGCTCGCCAACAAGCTCAACGTGCCGGTGGTCACCACCTTCATGGGCCGCGGCCTGCTCGAGGGCTCGGATGCGCTGCTCGGTACTTATTTCGGCCCCGCGGGCGCGCCCGACGTCAGCGCGGTGGTCGACAGAGCGGACCTTGCGCTGCTGCTCGGCGTGATCCCGTCCGACACCAATTTCGCGCTGTCGCATCGGACGCTGGCGCCACACAATAGCGTGCTGGCGCTCGACCGCACCGTGCGGATCGGTCATCACACTTATTCCAACGTTCCGCTCGACGAACTGGTCGCGGCGCTGCTGAAGAAAGCGAAGCCGCATGGGGCGAAGAAGCGCGCCGTGAAGGGCGTGCGCTATGCGCGCGGCATGCCGCCCGACGCCAGGCCGATCATGCCCTCCGACATCGCGACCGCCGTCAATGACATGTTCGACCGCCACGCCGTGATGCCGATGACCTCGGATATCGGCGACTGTCTGTTTACCGCCATGGAGATCGAGAACACCGCGCTGGCTGCGCCCGGCTACTACGCCGGCATGGGCGTCGGCGTGCCGGCCGGCATCGGGGTCACGGCCGCGACGGGGCGGCGGCCGCTCATTCTGGTCGGCGACGGCGCGTTCCAGATGACCGGCTGGGAGCTCGGCAACTGCCGCCGCTACGGCCTCGATCCGATCGTGCTGCTGTTCAACAACAAGAGCTGGGAAATGTTGCGCGTGTTCCAGCCCGAGAGCGCGTTCAACGATCTCGACGACTGGCACTTCGCCGATATCGCAGGCTCGATCGGGGGCCATGGCGTGCGCGTCGCGACGCGCCGCGAACTGGCCGCGGCGCTCGATGCTGCCGTCAAGCGCCGCGGCGTGTTTTCGCTGATCGAAGTGATGCTGCCGCGCGGCGTGACCTCGAAGACGCTGGAGCGCTTTGTGAAGGGCTTCAAGGCCGCGCGCGAGCGGGCGAAGTAGGTCGCACAAGAGCGTGAACGCGCATCTGAGCAATTGATGCGTCGTTGGGCGTTGGATAGAACGCCGTTCGATCCACGCAGGGATGACGATGTCAAAGGTTCGCGCCGCGACCATGATTACGCTCTTGGGTCTCGTATCGGGCCTCGCACCGGCGGCATTCGCGCAACGCGATGGCATCACGCTCGCCCTGAACGACGCTGCGCAGGTGCAGCCGCACAATGTGACCGCCACGGCCGTCAGCTATCGCGGCAGCGATGCGCTGGAAGTGCGTCTGACCGGCCCCTATCGCGGTTTCGACACGGATACGTTCGCGTTCGTTCCGGGGCTGGATTTTCACGACGGCACCATCGAGGTGGATGTCGCCGGAGCGCCTCTTCCGGGTGCGCCGCCCGACGCGCGCGGCTTCGTCGGGGTTGCGTTCCGCATCGATGCGCAAGGTGGGAGCTTTGGCTGCGAGAGCTTCTACATCCGGCCGACCAATGGCCGCGCCGAAGACCAGATTCGCCGCAATCGCTCAACGCAATATTTCTCCTACCCCGGCTATGATTTCGACCGGCTGCGCCGCGAGGCGCCTAGTCAGTACGAGTCCTACGCCGACCTTGTCGCCGGTGAATGGACGCATTTGCGCATCGAAGTCGCAGGCGCGACCGCCCGACTTTACGTCGGCGCGGCCACGCAGCCGACACTGATCGTGCGCGACCTGAAGCGCGGCGCCGATGCGCACGGGACGGTCGGACTGTTTGTCGGCAACGGGACCGACGGCCACTTCCGCAATCTGTCGGTCACGCCGCGGTAACCTGCGGTCGGCACGCCGACGCGGGAGCTCCCTGCAACCCGAATGCCCGGGTTCGGATTTTCTTTCACGTCATTGCGCGCACGCTCAGCTTACCGCCGCTATGGCCTTGATCCGTGTCGTACCCGCCGCAAAACGCCGCACTCTTGATCCGCCAGAGCGCGTCCAGTGAAAACCGGTTTTCCGTCAGGACGCGCGATAAATCAAGAGCTTAGAGCGGGATGATGATCCGAAGAATCATCATCCCGCTCTCGTCGAAAAGCCGATGAGTGGTTCGTTAACACGGACGCTGCCGATTGGACGTGTTATGAACGAGTGGTTCGAACTGCGTATGGAGTTCACGCCCATGAAAGGGACGCCGGCAACCCGCGTTGCCGCTTTACTGCTCGCGTCAACAGGCGCCTTAAGCGCGCTCGTCATAGCGGGGGTGACCATATTTTCGTCGCGCAACCAGCCGACGATATTTCCCGCCGATGCTGCAATGAACCCCACGACCCGATCCGGGGCAGAGCGCGCTCTGGAGAAGTCCACGGAGGACCGCACCGTTGCGGAAGCGACGTCGGCAGTTGAGGCATTGACCGGGACGCTCGGAGCTCCGCGCGCCAAACCGACTGATAGTTCAGGACCTGTTTTCGACGTGGCCCGGATAAGTCCGGCCGGTGACGCGGTGATTGCCGGCCGCGCCGCACCCGGGGCTTCGGTCGAATTGCTGCGTGCCGGCACGGTTCATGACAAAACCGTGGCGGATCGATCCGGCGAGTTCGTCTTCGTTCCCAATGCGTTGCCGCCCGGAGACTACAGCCTCACGCTGCGCGCGACCCAATCGGACGGCACGGTGTTGACGTCGAAGAATTCGGTGGCGGTCGCGCTACGCTCCGGCAAGGCGGACGTCGTGCTCGCCCGGCCGGAAAAGCCCCCGGGTGCACCGCCAGGCGGCAAGCCGGACGCTGCAAGAAGCGCTGGCATTGCGATAGTTGCCGTAGAGTCCAAAGAGAGCGGCAAGCTGTATGTCTCCGGCCGATCCGAACCCGGCGCCACCGTAAAGCTCTATTTGAACGGCTCATACATTGCCTCCACCACCGCGTCTGCGGAAGGCCGCGTCGCCTTTGCGATCGACAGTGGCATCATGCCGGGCAACTATCGCGTTCGATTGGACGTGGTCGACGGAACCGACGGCCTGCGCTCGCACGCCGAAGGATCATTCAGCGCGCCGGCGTTGAGTGCTTCCGCGTCCGTCACGGCCGCTGCTCCATCTGCGCCGGATATCCCCGGATCCGCCAGCGTTGCAGGACTGGCCAAGCCGACTCTGGATGGCGGCGGGCCGGTTGGCCAACACTTGTCGGCAAGCGTTGCTTCGGCTTCAGGACCAGCGCCACAAGTCTCAGCCGCAAGAAGCGAACTGGAAGGTGTCGCGGTGGTTCCAAGACTCGACACTGCGGTTGTCAACCGCGGCGACAATCTTTGGCACATCAGCCGATCGAACTACGGTCAGGGTGTGCGGTATTCCAAGATCTACGACGCGAACCGGGATCAAATTCGTAACCCCGCTGTGATCTTTCCCGGACAGGTATTTGTGCTGCCCAAGCCAGCTTCAGGCGAGTGACCACGGCATGCGGGCAAGGGTAGGGCCGGCAACGGCGCGAAGCGCCGTGCCCGCCGCTACAAAAATGGGAAATGGCCGGCACGCTTCCGCCTTCGCTGAAACTCCGGCGGACTCAGGTGCTCACCCGCCGAAGCCTTGTGCGTAGGCGGGTCGCTTTGCCCGCCCTAGGTCCTGTCCCGGTTGTGCCAGCGCGCAAGCGGCGTTGTGGCGCTATTTCAGCTTCTTCCATGTCATCGTGCGCACGCTCAGTCTGCCGTCGATCGGGTCGAGCGATTGCGGCGTGGAGAGTTTCAGAACATCGCCCTCGAATACCGCGAAGCGCCTCTGCTTGGAGCCGGTGAAGCTCTCGTTCCACGAAATGTCGACGTCGTGCGTCGCCTCGCGCCCGTCGAACGTGTACGTCCCGGCATAGCTCATCATGCTGCGGTATAGCGTTTCGGCTTCCGCGGCGGTCGCGCGGCCATTGGCCGGCGCCGTGCGGTCGCGCCGCGTGATGAGGGCCATCATGCGGCCGTCCGGGCTGTAGGTGATGAATCCATGCGGATTCGGGCCGAACGTATCGGACTTCTCGCCCGAGGGGATCTCTTCGCGCACCGCTGAAACAAGCGTCCAGGTTCCAATCAGCCGTTCCATCGTCTACCACCTTGTCGTGAGCCGGGCCGGACACTAGGTTCCGGCGTCTACAGAATCATCCGAGTAAAGCCATGCGCGCCGAAATCCAAGCCATTGTCGATGACATCAAGCAGTCCGTGGGACTGCTGAGGAGGCATCTTTGACTTCGACAAGGCACGCCGGCGGCTCGAGGAGCTGAACGCCCTCGCCGAAGATCCCAATCTGTGGAACGACAATCAGCGCGCCCAGCGCCTGATGCAGGAGCGCACCACCCTCGAGGATCAGCTCACCGCCATCGGGCGGATCGAGCGCGACCTTGAGGACAATATCGGCATGATCGAGCTTGGCGAGGCCGAGAAGGATCAGTCGGTCGTCAACGAGGCCGAGCAGGCGCTGCGCGCCCTCAAGGCCGAGGTGGCGCGGCGTGAGCTCGAAGCGCTGCTCTCCGGCGAGGCGGATTCCAATGACGGCTATCTGGAGGTCCATGCCGGAGCCGGCGGCACCGAAAGCCAGGACTGGGCCGGCATGCTGCTGCGCATGTACACGCGCTGGGCCGAGAAGCACGGCTTCAAGGTCGAGTACATGGAAGAGACGCAGGGCGAGGAGGCGGGTCTCAAGTCCGCCACCATCCAGGTCAAGGGCCACAATGCCTATGGCTGGCTCAAGACCGAGATGGGCGTGCATCGTCTGGTGCGCATCTCGCCCTATGATTCAAACGCGCGCCGCCACACCTCGTTCGCCAGCATCGAGGTCTATCCGGTGATCGACGATCGTATTCAGATCGACATCAGCGAAGCGGATGTGAAGACCGATACGATGCGCGCCAGCGGCGCGGGCGGTCAGCACGTCAACAAGACCGAATCCGCGATCCGCCTGACGCATATCCCGACCGGCGTCGTGGTGTTCTGCCAGAACGACCGCTCGCAGCACCGCAACCGCGCGCAGGCCTGGGACATGCTGCGCGCCCGCCTCTACGAGCGCGAGCTCAAGAAGCGCGAGGAGCAGGCGCTGGCCGACAATGCCGCCAAGACCGACATCGGCTGGGGCCACCAGATCCGCTCCTACGTGCTGCAGCCCTACCAGATGGTGAAGGACCTGCGCACCGGCGTGCAGACCTCCGACACCGGCGCGGTGCTCGACGGCGATCTCGATCAGTTCATGGCCGCGACGCTGGCCCAGAAAGCCTTCGGCGGCGCGCC
>JBBWZU010000082.1:0-7967 GCA_039649225.1 Hyphomicrobiales bacterium
GCGAAGGCAAACGAGGAGACAATCCCCTGGGTGACCTTTACGGACCCGGAACTGGCGCATGTCGGTTTGACCGAAGCGCAGGCGCGCACGCGGCACAAGGCGATCCGCGTGCTGCGCTGGCCCTATCACGAGAACGATCGCGCGCAGGCGGAGCGCGAGACGTACGGCCACATCAAAATTATCACAAAAGCGAACGGTCTTATTCTCGGCGCGACGATTGTCGGGGCGCATGCGGGCGAGTTGATCACCACCTGGACGCTGGCACTGTCGCGCTCCCTCAATATTCGCGCCATGACCGGAATTGTGGTCCCTTATCCGACTTTGTCCGAGATTGGAAAGCGGGCGGCCATTACCTATTTTTCGCCAAGTTTGACGAGTCCAACGGTGCGACGCGTGATCAGCTTCCTGCGCCGGTTCGGGTGAGCTATACCGTTCGCGACAAGGCGGCCCTATGACTGTCGAGAATACACCGGCCGAAAGCACCTCGCGTGCGCTGCGTTTTGGCCTGTCGGGCAAGCTCCTCGTTCTCACGATCCTGTTCGTGATGATCGCGGAAGTGTTGATCTATGTGCCGTCGATCGCGAATTTCCGCCTGAGCTGGCTGAACGACCGCGTCGCGGTCGCTCGCACGGTCGCGCTGGTGCTCTATGCGACGCCGGAAGACAGGCGGCTCCCCGACGAACTGGTGCAGCAGGTGCTGACCAACCTCGGCGCCAAGACCGTCGCCATGAAGATGGGCAATCAACGCCGCCTGCTGGCCGTCAACGACATGCCGCAAGCGATCCACCATGAGATCGATCTGCGCGATCCCTCGATGCTGCGCGCCGTGTGGGACGCGCTCGATACGTTGTTCTTCTGCTCCGACGGCGACATCCTGCGCGTCGTCGGTCCGGCGCCGATGGGCGGCGACTTCGTCGAGATCGTGATCGCGGAAGGACCGCTGCGCCAGGCGATGTTCCGCTTCTCGCGCAACATCCTGCTGCTGTCCTTGGCGATCTCGGTGATCACCGCGACGCTGGTTTATCTCTCGCTGCACTATCTGTTCGTGCGGCCGATGAATCGCCTGACCGCCAATATGGTGAGCTTCCGCGAGGATCCGGAGAATCCCGCCCGCGTCGTCGTGCCGTCGGGCCGCAATGACGAGATCGGCATTGCCGAGCATGAGCTTGGCGCGATGCAGCGCGATCTTTCCACGATGCTGCAGCAGAAGAGCCATCTCGCGGCGCTCGGCCTCGCGGTATCCAAGATCAATCACGATTTGCGCAACCTCCTGTCTTCGGCACAACTATTCTCCGACCGCCTCTCGCAGGTGCCCGATCCCAATGTGCAGCGCTTCGCGCCCAAGCTGATGCGCTCGCTCGAGCGTGCCATCGCGTTCTGCCAGTCGACTCTGTCGTATGGCCAGGTGACTGAGCCGGCGCCGGATCGCCGTCCTGTGCATCTGGAGGAACTGGTTGAAGAGGTGCGCGAGACGCTCGGCCTTACGCCGGACAGCGGCGTGCGCTGGATCTCGGCGGTGGAGCGCGGACTCAAGGTGGACGCCGACCCGGACCAGTTGTTCCGGGTGATCCTCAACCTTGCGCGCAACGCCATGCAGGCGCTCGAGGGGCGCGCACCGAATGAGCCCGGCCGCGATCAGTTGCGCGTCACCGGTCAGCGCGAGGGCGCGGTCGCGATCATCGAGGTGGCCGACACCGGGCCGGGAGTGAGCGAAAGGGCGCGGGCGCACCTGTTCGAGGCGTTCCAGGGCTCGACCCGTCCGGGCGGCTCGGGTCTCGGGCTCGCCATCGCGGCCGAACTGGTGCGCGCCCATGGCGGCGAGATTCGCCTTGCCGACGGCACCATCGGGGCGACCTTCCGCATCATCATCCCGGACCGCGCGGTCGATATCGGGGTCCGGCGCGGGGAACGCGCCCGCGCCTGATCCGCGCTTGCCATCCGGGGTTCGACGCTATAGCAATGCGCCCTTCCGCGGCCGGGCGTTTGCCCGGCGGCTGTGGATGCGCCCGTAGCTCAGCTGGATAGAGCACTAGACTACGAATCTAGGGGTCGGGAGTTCGAATCTCTCCGGGCGCGCCATTTTTAATGACTTAGCGGATGAGGCAAAATTTTTGTCTCTTTTTTGTCTCCGTGCGCGGTCAACTGGTCCTGCGGTTGTTTGCGATGTTCTTGAAATCAATTTCTAACCCGACTTTGGGCGCATAGTTCGGAGCAGCAGTAGCGATTGTCGTCGCCGCGGATGCGGCCGCTGTCGAACGGTCGTCCGCAATTCCGGGTTTGACAGCGCGTCGGCCAGCCGGCCGAGATGACCTGAGGCCGGAGCGCACGCCGATGACATGGCAGTCGACGCGCTTGATGAGCATGCGTCGACTGCCAATCGGCTTTGATCAGCGACCTGCCACCTGTGTCCGTTCGCCGAACCTGTAGGTCACGCCGGTGCGCACGACATCGACCGATGTATCCTGCCAGCCGAAGCTGACGGTGCCGCCGGCGGTTGGGACCGTGCGCGATGTGCCGGCGAACTCGTAGTGCAGGTATTCGGCGCGCAAGCTCCAGCCAGGCGAAAACGCCCACTCGGCGCCGCCGCCGATGACCCATCCCGTCTTGGTGTCACTGAACGAAGCCGAAGCGCTTGGGCCGAAGGCCGCGCTCGCCGCGTAGCCGAAATTGCCCCAGGCGATTCCGCCGGTGACGTAGAACAGCGTCCGATCCCACGTGTAGCCAAGACGCCCGCGCGTCGACGCGAGCCAATTGAGATCCCGGCTCATGCTGAGACGCGAACCCGCGGGAACCGCCATGGTGGTCGGCGCGGCGGCGGCGGGTGCGGCAGGTGCAACCGCGGCGGGTGCAGCTGCAGGTGGATCGCAGTCCTCGTAGCCGTGCTTGTCGGGCTTCTTTTCGCCGGCCGCCGGGGCTGGAGCCTGCGGGGCTGGACTGGCAGCCGGCGCCGGTACTGAACCCGTGATCGTGGCGGCGCTGGACGAGCCGATGTCGGTCCCGGAGATGTCGCCCTCGATGCCGAGCACCCAATTCGACGTGAACTGCCGAACGTATCCGGCGTGTCCGCCACCGACGAAGCCGCCACCGCGGCTGCCGCCGAACGCGGTTGGATTGATGTCGCCAAGGCCGCTGGCCGAGAACGTCAGACCGCCGCCACCGGCCCAGCCGGCGCCAACGTGACCGCCAAGGTAGAAGCCGGTCCAGATCGGAGGCGCCGTCACAGGCGGCGCGTTGTAGAGCGGCGGTATCTGCAGATCGCCGGCGAGCGCTGGATGGATGGTTGTCGCCGCAAGAACGCCAAGGATGGCGAGAGTACGCATACAAAATCCCCCGTGATCAACTGATGTAACGGAGGCACCGTACTGTGCTACCGAACGGGGGAACTCACCTCTCTTCGCAAGGCTCCCTGTTCGTTTTCGCCGTAAGATCGAACTTGGTTCCGTCGCAATCGGCCAATGGCGCGAAGTTCCAACAGAGTGCCGCCGCGCATGCGTCGCATCCAGGGCCGGCGTCCGCTGTTTCGCCACAAAATCGCATAGATGACATCAATAGGCGGCGCGCGGGCTGAAGATGCCGGTGTTCTGCAAATTCACTTCGCCTGCTGCTGTACTCATCTTCGCGTCCATGAGATTCGATCAGGCTCTCTCTCTCTCTCTCGCCTCATGGCGGCACAGCCCATCGCGCGTGCGGCTTCAAACATGGCATCTTGCACCTCCGCGGCGTCGCTGCGCTGACGGTAAGGCGAATTACGTATGGGACGGCTCTCGCGGTTTCCTTAATCGTTTCACCACCTCTCGTGAGGTAACCCTTCACCCGAGAGGGAGAATTTCGCCCGTGAAGAAACGCGTCATCGCATGTCTATGCGCGACTGCTGTCCTGGTGGGCACCGGCGCGCACACGGCGCAGGCCGCGCCGCGCATCATCTCGGCCGTGGCCAGCTCGGCGCTCGGCGGCCCGCAGCAGCTCAGCCTCGACGCGTTCCAGAGCGAGATCAGAGCCCGGATGGGCGAGCGTCTCGTGGTCGACGTGCGCAGCGGCACGACGCTCGGCAGCGAGAACGCCCTTCTGGCGGCAGCACAGTCGGGCGCGGTCGACATCTCGGTCCTCACCGGGCCGGTCGTGAGCACGGCAGTGCCTGAGTTCGGCGTCTTCGACATGCCATTCGTGTTTCGCGATTGGGCGCACGTCAAGGCCGTGAGCGAAGGGCCGCTGGCCGAACAGATCGCACCCAAGTTCGCCGCCAAGGGCCTCGCCTTGCTGGCGATCGGCGAGCAGGGCTTCCGCAACATCACCAATTCCAAACGCCCGATCCGCACACCCGCCGACCTCGCGGGCCTGAAGATCCGCGTTCTTCCGAACGAGATCTACCAGATGACGTTCCGCGCGCTCGGCGCCGAGGTGGTGCCAATGGAGTTCCCGCTGGTCTACGCGGCTCTGAAGGATGCGCGCATCGACGGCCAGGAAAACCCGATCGCCACAATCGCGGGCAGCAGTTTGCAGCATGTCCAGAAGCACCTGACGATGACCCGGCATTTCTTCGCGCCGATCGCCGTCGTGATGAATCGCGAGATGTTCGAGCGCTTCGAGCCCGCCGACCGCAAGGTGCTGATCGAGGCCGCGCGGGCCGCGGTCGAGCGCGTGCGCAGCTCCACCTCAGGCAATGAGGCCAAGGGGCTCGAGCGCCTGAAGCAGGACGGCATGGAGGTCATCGAGACCGTCGACCGCCAGCCCTTCATCGATGCGGTCAAGGCGCTCGAGCCCGAGTTCGAGAAGCGGTTCGGCAAGGATCTGCTTGCCGCGATCAAGGCAGCGCGCTGAGGCCAAAGAGATGAACATCACTGTCACACTGTCCCGTCTCGGCATCCGCCCGCGCATGTTCGGCGGCTTCGCGCTGATCCTCGGCGTCCTGCTGATGCTCGCCTTCTTCGCGCTCCAACAGATCGATGCCATCGGCGGCACCGCCGGTGATCTCGTCGCCAGCGCGGACGGCGACGCCGGCATGTCACGCGTCCGGGTCTCGCTGATGGCGACGAACGGTGCCGTCGAGCGGTTCGTCCGCACCCACAACCAGAACGATCGCGACGCCGCCAAACGGGGGATCGAAGCCTTCGCGCAGGCCTTCGAAAGCGTCGATCAGCGTTTCGGCGCATTGCCGGCGATCGCTGCGGGCAAGCGCGCCCTGATGGATGCGATCGGCCAATACCGTGCCGGGTTCGATGCCGTGTCCGCCAACGTCGACCGCCTGCGTAATGCGGTGTCGAAGACCGAAGCCCTCGGCTCCTCGGCCGGCCTCGACGCGGGCGCCATCGCGCTTGCTGTGGTCAACTTGCCGGAAGCGAGCCCTGTCCATGTGCTGCGCCTGCCGGCCCTGACCGAAATGATGCGCGTCTCGATGCTGCGTTACGCGCTGACGCAGGCCGTGCGCGATGCGGTCGAGGTCGAAATGGCGTTCAGATATCTGGCGGCCGCGCTGAAGGATGCGGAGACCGAGGCCGGATCGGCTGGCGGCCGCTTGGCGTCGCTGGTCGCGGCGCTCAAGGGCACGACGGAAGCCAACGGGACCGCGTTTGCCGAATTGGTCAACGCCACTGATGCGCTGCGCGCCAGCGAGGGCAACCTCGCCAAGGCGAGCGGGGCGATCGACGCGGTGACCGCGCAGACCAACCGGGCGTTGGGCGAGTTGCGCAGCCAGCAGGGCGTCAAGACCTCCGAGGCCGTGCAGCATACGCGCGTGCTCGTCATCGGAGTCGCGCTCGCGGCGCTGCTCATCGGCTCGCTTCTCGCCTGGCTGATCGGCGGGAGCATCGCGGGTCCGGTCGCGCGCATCACCCAGCGCATGAAGTCGTTGGCGGCAGGCGATCTCGACGAGCCAATTCCGGGCGGCGATCATCGCGACGAGATCGGCGATATGGCGCGTGCCGTTGAGGTGTTCCGCGAGAATGCGCTCGCTCGCATCGGGCTTGAGGAGAAAGCCCGCACCGAGGACGTGGCGCGCGCCGGCCGGCAAGCCGCCGTCGAGCGGCTGATCGCAAACTTCCGCTCGTCGGTCGGCACAGTGCTCGCCGCCGTCGACACCAGCATGCGGCGCCTGGAGACCACGGCAACCGCCCTGTCCGAGGTCGCCCAGAACGCTTCGGCGCAGGCCGGATCCGCGGCGGCCGCTTCCGAGCAGGCGGCCGGCAACGTGCAGAGCGTCGCGTCGGCGTCCGACGAACTCGGTGCTTCGGTCGAGGAGATCCGCCGCCAAGTCTCGCAGGCCAACGCGGTTGTAGTCGAGGCCGCCGGCATGGCGGAGCGGACCAACAGCCAGGTCGGAAGTCTCGCCAGCGCGGCGCAACGCATTGGCGACGTGGTCGGGCTAATCCAGGCGATCGCGGCACAGACCAACCTGCTCGCCCTCAATGCCACGATCGAGGCGGCGCGCGCTGGCGAGGCCGGCAAGGGCTTCGCGGTCGTGGCCTCCGAGGTCAAGAGCCTCGCCAGCCAGACCGCCAAGGCGACCGAAGAGATCGGCGCCCAGGTGACCGGGATCCAGTCCTCGACCCAGGACGCAGTCGAGGCGATCGGCAAGATCGCCGGCATCGTTGAGGAGATCAAGCGTTTCACCGCCGTGATCGCCGCCACGGTCGGGGAGCAGGCCTTGGCGACCGGCGAGATCGGGCGCAATGTCGGCTCCGCGGCCGAGCGCACCAGCACGGTGGCGAGCAACATCTCCACCGTGACGGCGGCGATCGGCGAGGCAAGCAGCTCCGCAAAAGACGTGCTCTCCGCGACCGGCGAACTCGGCGACGCAGCACGCCGCTTGCAAAGTTCGGTCGATACCTTCCTGTCTGACGTCGCAGCTTAAGCGCCTTCGCGCTCGGGATCGCTTTCAGTCATGTCTTCGCCTTGCGCCTCCGCCGATGCGCCGCGCAGTCGAATAGCGATCGCGATGATGTCGACGTCGACCTTGAGCAGATCGAGGTCGCGCGTCAGCTCGCGTATTTCCTGACCCTTGCGAGCAATCTCCTCCGAGACGTCGATGGCCATGTTGCGTTCGGTGACCCCGCCCGAACTGCTGACGAACATTTTGGCTTTGCTCCATGCGAGCCGCGCGCGATGTGTATCGCGCGTGAATTTCTTTTCCACGAATTGCCGGCGGGCTGCGTCGTAGGCCGCCAGCAATTCGACATCGGGCATCTTGTACAGGGCATCGGCTGAGAGGCTCATGGCATCGCCTGAGGCAGGTAAAGTGATGGTGGATTCGGCAAGGCGGACGCACGCCCCTGCATTTCAGTGCATTGTCCCCAGAATATTTGAAGTATCGCCACTGCACCAAATGAATTCTCATTTGTACCCTGGACGGCTTCCGAATCAGTGACGGAGATGGGTCATGCCGACCAACACGGCGCTGAAGCGGGCCAAGAAGGCGCAGCGGCGGGGCGCTCCGTGCCGGGTGTCCTTTTCGAGCAGATAGCCCAATCAACAGTCATCCTCCGCCCAATAATCGAACAGGTGCCGGGTCAGACTTGGTCTAATCACGGGGACTCGCATTTCTTAATTTACATGCCCCGGTTCGGAGGGCTTACTGAGCGCCTGTTGAATGCAGGATGCGCGATGGACGCCGTCCATGTGTTTCCGTCTCTTCGAAGCCGCCCGCGCGATGGCGCTTTCGACGATGCCAAGGCGATTGACGCGTGACGCGATGGATCTCAGCCTAGTGCAATTCAAGCCCGTAAGTGACGCGACCGCGCATGGGCCGCGGGTGAAGCTGTATGTTCGCGGCGTGTCGAAGGCGTACGGAGCCTCGACCGCGCTCCAGCCGATCGAATTGATGGTCTATTCCGGAGAGTTGCTGGCGCTGCTGGGGCCGTCTGGGTCCGGCAAGACGACCCTGCTGCAGATCATTTGCGGTCTGACAGAGCCATCCGGCGGACGTTTGATGATCGATGGCCGCGACGAGACGGATAATTCGGCCAGCAAGCGCG
>JBBWZU010000185.1:0-2795 GCA_039649225.1 Hyphomicrobiales bacterium
GCGGCGCGGCCGCCGGGTGGCGGATACCAGCAACAGGACCTGCCGCCGCCTCCGGGCGCAACCGCTGCGCCGCCCCCGCAGGGCCAGCCGGGCCAGCAGCAGCCGGCCGCGCTGCCCGGCCTGCAGCCTGGACAGCGCCAGCCGCGCGGACAACCGGGCGATCCGGCTGCAACGCCCGCGCCGCCGAACGACGAAGTCGTCATCGCGCCGCCGGCGCAGAAGATTCCCAACACCACCGCGGTGTTCTCCGGCCTCGACAAGATCACCGGCCGCATCATTTCGTTCGATGTCGCGCTGAACGAGACCGTGCAGTTCGGCGCCTTGCAGGTGACGCCGCGCGTCTGCTACACGCGCCCCGCCACCGAGGCCTCGAACACCGACGCGTTCATCGAGGTCGACGAGATCACGCTGCAAGGCGAGATCAAGCGCATCTTCTCCGGCTGGATGTTCGCCGCCAGCCCCGGCCTGCACGCGGTCGAGCACCCGATCTATGATGTGTGGCTCGCCGACTGCAAAGGGCCGCAGCAGCCGGCCGTGGCCGCCGTCGAACCGACACCCGCGCCGCCGCCGCAGAAGCAGGCGCCGCGGCCGCAGCAGGCACGGCCGAAGCAATTGCCGCCGCCTGGCGCACTGCCGCCACCGGGTGGACCGCCGCCGGCGCAGCAATTCGCACCCCCGCCGGTTATTCGTTAAAGCATGTTCCGGCGAAGTGGGTACCGGTTCGCCGACAAGAACATGCGTAATTCAAGAATGGACCGCCGCGCGCAGCGCCTGCGCGCCCGACATCGCGACCGCGAAGGCCGCCGGATCGGCCTCATCGCGGATCGCCTTGGCAAGCTCGCGCTGGTAGCGCGCGCGCGAGATCTCCGCGGTGCCGAACATCTTGAGGTGATCGGTCAGGTATTGGGTGTCGAGCAGCCGATAGCCGCCGGCGCGCAGGCGCGCCACCAGATGCACCAGCGCGATTTTTGACGCATCGCGCGCAAGGTGAAACATGCTCTCGCCGAAGAACGCGCGTCCAAGACTGACGCCATAGAGCCCGCCGATCAGCGCCGTGCCGTCATAGACCTCGACGGTATGACAATGCCCGATATCGAACAGCCCGCGATAGAGCGTGCGGATGCGCTCGTTGATCCAGGTTCTGGCGCGCTTCGGGCCGGGCGCCGCGCAGGCCTCGATCACGGCGTCGAAGTCGTGGTCGCAGGTGATCGAGTAGGGCGTATTGCGCACCGTGCGGGCAAGGCGCGCGGGAATATGGAACGTATCGAGCGGGATGATGCCGCGCTTCTCCGGCTCGAACCAATAGAGCGCCGGATCGTCGGCATTCTCCGCCATCGGAAAGATGCCGCACGCATAGGCCTTGAGCAGCACGTCCGGGGTGAGGCCGATGACGCCGTTTTCGCGGTTTGCCATATGCGTCAGTCCTCGCCGCACAGGGCCGCGCAAAGAATCCGGATCGCCGCCTGTTTCATGCCGGCAAGATGGCATAAAAGCGGGCGATCTCAAGGTTCCGCGGGGCGTCGGAGACTGACATGGTGCGCTTGTTTCTTGCCGCGGCGATCGCCGCCACGGTTGTCATGCCGGCCTTTGCCCATGTGACCATCGAGGCGCAGGAGGCGCGCGTCGGCGCCAGCTTCAAGGCGGTGGTGCGCGTGCCGCACGGCTGCGCCGGCAGCGCGACGACCGCGATCCGCGTCAAGATTCCCGCTGGCGTGATCGCCGTAAAGCCGATGCCGAAGCCCGGCTGGACGCTCGACACCAAGACCGGATCCTATGGAAAGACCTACGCGCATTTCCACAATAGCAAGCTGAGCTAAGGCGTGACCGAAGTGGCGTGGAGCGGCAGCAAGCTCTCCGACGCGCATTACGACGAGTTCGTGTTCACGTCGTTCCTGTCCGGCGATCTTGAAGCCGGCAAGATGCTGTATTTCCCAGTGGTGCAGGAATGCGAGCAGGGCGTGCATCGCTGGATCGAGATACCGGCTGCCGAAAAGTCCGAACATCTCGACGAGCCGGCGCCCGCCGTGAAGCTGCTGGCGAGATAATGAAGTGGCTCGCGTCGCGGCGCTGCTAGCATCGTTGCTCTATATGCCGGCCGCGCACGCGCATGCGACCCTGATCGGCTCCGAGCCGGCCGACGGCGCCGTGCTGGCGCGGGCCCCCACGACGGTGCGGCTGACCTTCAACGAGCCGGTGTCGCCGCTGATCATGCGCCTGGTCGGCGCGCCCGGCGGCAGCGCTCGCGAACTGGGCGCTGTGGCGGTCGAGGGCCAGAGCGTCGTCGTCACGTTGCCGGAACTTCCGCAAGAGGCGATGCAAGGCACATACGGCGTGAGCTGGCGTGTCGTCTCGGCGGACGGACATCCGGTCGGCGGCACGCTGTCGTTTTCGGTTGGCACGCGTGGCGATTTTGTTTTCGTCTCGCGCCGCGATGTTCTGGTGCGCGATGCGCTGTGGGCCGGAAGGTTCGCGCTCTATCTCGTGCTGTTCATTGGCGCGGGCGGCGCCTTCTTCTTGGCGTGGGCGCCGGGTGTGAGCGCGGCCGAGCGCATCGTCGGCGCGGCGCTTGTCATTGGGCTGATCGCGACGCCGCTCACGGTCGGCTTGCAGGGGCTCGACGCGCTGGACCTTCCGCTCTCTGCGCTTGATCTCCGCACCGCGTGGGAAACCGGGCTCGGCACCGCCTACGGACCGAGCGCGCTCATGGCGCAATTTGCGCTGTTCGCGGGGCTCTTTAGCCTCTCGGCCGAGCGCATTGAGATCAAACGCATTCTGTCGCTCGGCGCGCTCGCCGG
>JBBWZU010000218.1:0-2882 GCA_039649225.1 Hyphomicrobiales bacterium
TTCAGCTTCGTCATCTCGTTCGTCGATCTGGAGAAATCGATCTTTCTGGTCGGGCCGGGCCGTACCACGCTGCCGATCGAGATGGTCAATTATCTGGAATGGAATATCGATCCGACGATCGCGGCGGTCGCGACCATGCAGGCCTTGCTGATCGCCGCCGCACTGATCATCTCCGACCGCTTCTTCAATCTCACGCGAGCCTTTTAGGGAAACGGATAATGGCCGATATCGCGCTGCGCCACGTCAGCAAGAGATACGGCCAGTTTCTGTCGGTCGATGATGTATCGCTCGACATCGCGCAGGGCGAGCTTGTCGCCTTCGTCGGCCCATCCGGCTGCGGCAAGACGACGACGCTGCGCATGATCGCGGGACTTGCCGATATCTCCGGCGGCTCGATTCTGTTCGACGGCCGCGACGTCAGCGATCTTCCGACCTATCATCGCAACACGGGAATTGTGTTTCAGGGCTACGCCTTGTTTCCGCACATGACCGTTGCGGGCAATGTGGCCTTTGGCCTCGACATGCGCGGCATTTCGGGCGCCGAGTCGAAGCGGCGCGTTCATGAAGCATTGTGCATGGTGCAACTCGACCAATATCCACACCGGTTTCCGCGCGAATTGTCCGGCGGCCAGCAGCAGCGCGTCGCGCTCGCGCGCGCGATCGCGATCAAGCCGGCCGCCTTGCTGCTCGATGAGCCGCTCTCCGCGCTCGATGCCAAGCTGCGTCAGGAGGTGCGCAAGGAAATCCGGCGCCTGCAGCAATCGCTTGGCCTGACCACGGTCTTCGTCACGCACGACCAGGAGGAGGCGGTCAGCATCGCCGATCGCATCGTCGTGATGAATGCCGGCAGGATAGAACAGGTGGGCTCGCCGCAAGATGTCTACGAGAAGCCCGCGACGCGCTTCGTTGCCGAATTCATCGGCCTGTCGAATTTCATCGCCGGCAGGGTCGAAAAGGGGCAATTCCGCACGCGCGGCGGCTCGCTGCTGAAATATGGCAGCGGGAAAGCGAACGGCCATGGCGAAAACCTCGTCGTGCGGCCGGAGAAAATCGAGATCGGAGCGAACGCGGACGAAACGTTGAATCGCCTCGACTGCGTGATCGATTCCGTCGCCTATCTCGGCCCGCTGACCGAGATCTGCGTGCGCTTGTCCGACGGTGAGAAGTTGACGGCGCACCGGCAAAACCGGACGTTGGGAGGTCTTGAGCAGCTTCGTCCCGGTGAGACCACGACCATCACCTGGGCGCCGGATGCGAGCTTCGTCCTGTGACGGCGCTCGAAAAACCGCAACGGCGGAGACGGAAATGAACGTTCACGCAGCGCCGCCGGTTGCCGCCACGACGCGGATCGAGACGCCGGGATTTTGCACGCTCTGCCGTTCGCGCTGCGGCTCGCTCAACGTCATCGAGAATGGCCGGCTGATCGCGGTGAAACCGCTGCCGTCGCATCCAACCGGCAAGGCGCTGTGCCCGAAAGGCCGTGCAGCGCCCGAGATCGTGCACAATGCGCGGCGGCTGCAAACACCGCTGATCCGGACCAATCCCAAAACCGCGGCCGATCCCGGCTGGCAGCCGATTTCGTGGGGAGAGGCGCTCAACCGCATCGCCGAGAAGCTGCGCGCGATTGCGCAGGAAAACGGACCGGAGGCGGTTGCGTTCGGATTTACCTCGCCGAGCGCAGCATCGATCTCGGATTCGCTGCCCTGGCTCGAGCGTTTCGTCTGGACTTACGGAAGCCCGAACATCTGCTGGGGCACCGAACTGTGCAACTGGCACAAGGATCACGGGCATGAATTCACGTTCGGCACCGGCCTTGCCGTGCCGGATTACCGCAACACCGATCTGATGGTCCTGTGGGGCCATAACCCGGCGACGGCCTGGCTCGCGCAGGCGGAAGCGTTAAGTGAGGGGCGGCGGAAGGGCGCGCGCCTTGTCGTGATCGATCCGCGCAAGACCGCCTTTGCGCGCGACGCGGATCTGTGGCTGCGGCTCAAGCCCGGCGCCGACGGCGTGCTGGCGCTCGCGGTGGCAAAATTGCTGGTCGAGCGGAAATCCTATGACGAGGCGTTCGTGCGGCGCTGGACCAATGCGCCGATGCTCGTGCGGTCGGACACCGGACATTTCCTGCGCGCAAGCGAAGCGGATCTTGGTGGCACGGATGCGTTCGTGGCGTGGGATACGAGAACAGGCCGCGCCGCGGCATACGATCCTTCGCGCGCGCTCGATCCCGCGCAAGCAGAGTCTGTCGCGCTCGATGGCGAATATCGGGTCACGATCGGCGGCGTACGTGTCGCTTGTCGTCCGGCTTTTGCGCTCTATGTCGAGAACCTGAGAGACCTCACGCCCGATCATGCGGCGCAGCTCTCCGGCGTTCCGGCGGAAAAAATCCGCGCCTTGGCCGACGAGATCGCGCGCGCAAAAAGCCTTTGCTACTATGGTTGGACTGGCATCGGCCAGCACGGCCACGCCTCGCAGATCGACCGCGCCATCGCAACGCTGTTCGCCTTGACCGGCCAATATGACGCGCCCGGCGGCAACGTCTGGTGGGCATCACACCCTGTCGCGCCGATCAGCGAATACGCCATGCTCGCGCCGGCGCAGAAGAAAAAAGCGATCGGCCTCGACAAATTGCCGCTTGGTCCGCCCTCGCGCGGCTGGATCACCGGGCCGGACCTGTATCGCGCGATCATCGACGCGAAACCCTACCGCGTACGCGGCGTCATCAATTTCGGCTGCAATTACCTGGTGTCGCAGCCCGATCCCGCGCTCGGGCGCAAAGCGCTCGAGCAGCTCGAATTCTTCGTGCATTGCGATCTGCTGCACAGTCCGACCTCGCAATACGCCGACATTATTCTACCGGTCAATACCGCGTGGGAGCGCGA
>JBBWZU010000220.1:0-6554 GCA_039649225.1 Hyphomicrobiales bacterium
GATATGTCAGTCGTTACGCGCTATCGCCGCGGCGAGACCGTGATCACGCAAAGCGGCGAATGAGTCGTGCCCTTCATCCCGACCCTTGCCCATAACAAGCGGAGAGCGCACCGCGCGAGCCGCAACCGCTGCATTCAAAGCGATCGCGCGCAAATGGTGGCTTAGCGCAATTCGCTCAGTCGGACCGTGCCACGACGTCGATGAAGGTCTCGCCGCAGTCGCAGGCAAACCGCCTCTCATCGAGATTGCTGAAGCGCTGGTGCGGCACGATGCAAACGAAGCGCATCAATGCCGCGCATTGCGGGCAGTCAGGCGGCCGCAGCACAGGCTGGTGAGGATGATGTTCCGGAACGCGCAGGGTTGGCATAGGCACCTCCCGTTCGTTACGCCATAGCCTACCTGGCAAATCACGGCGGCCAAGAGGCGCGGCATGCGTGAATATTGAATTGCGACCCCAGCCCTGGAGGACGCGGGCGGCCTGCCGGCACGGCGCTTGAGGCCGTTCGCGTAGGGCGCCCAATGGGTGCAAGACAACACTGCCAAAAGGAATGAATGGAGGCGGCGTCAACATGTCGCAAGTGAGCGCGGCGGCTGTCTCGGTTGCAAATGAGCTTTCGAAAAGTGTCCACCAGTGCTGCTTTGCAGCAATGCTCGCCCGCGAATCCGGATACGCCGCAACTACGATTTCACGACGGGAACAATTGTTCGTGCAAATTCGGTACTGACAAGGAGCTCGCGGAGGCGTGTAGTTGCAAATAGCGAATGGTCGACGGGGGGTCACCATGCCATCGCCTCATATCCCGAATAACCAGCCACACCAGCCGCCACTGGGATCGCCGGAGTGCCCTTGGTGCTCGGCGCCGATGCGCCTTGCGCGCACGATCCCGCATCAGTGCTACGCCAATCTCGATCTGCGATGGTTCGAATGCTCGTGCGGCACACGGACCACCGACATGATCGCCCGGGCGGATTGATCCGACGGTCGAAAGCGCGTGCGACAAATTCCGGTCGCGCGAACGCGCCACGATCCCGCGCGGCAAGGCAGGCTGCTGATGTGGAGAATTGATAGCGGATGCTCCAAGAGGTAATCTCGGGGCATCTGGCACTGCAGATGAGGCGAGATAGTCCATCTCTCCGGTCTTCAGCCACGCAATGTCTATTTGGCAGCATTGGTGTGGTTGCGGCGACCTTTGTCTGCCGTCAGCTCGGACTCAATCTTGCGGCAGCCGGGTTTGCCTGTTTGATCCTGATCGCGCTGCTGGCCCCGATCGACAGCTTCGTTGGATTGGTCGTTCTCTCCCTCGTCGCGTTTGCGTGCCTGATCTACTTCTTTGCGCCGTCATTGCTCCAGCTCGAAGTCAAAGACCCGGAAGATGTGCTCGAGCTGGCGGCTTTTCTGACGGCCTCAATCATCATTGCCGGTCTCACGGCGAAAGTGCGCAGGATGGCGGAAGCAGCCCGACCGTCGCCGCAAGCGCTGGTCGACACGATCCCGGCGCTGGCCTGGAGCGCCTTGCCGGACGGTTCGCGCGATATTCATAGTCAACGTTGGCTGGAATTCACCGGCCTTTCTGCCGCGGAGGCGGCCGGCGACGGCTGGATTACGGTGTTTCATCCCGACGATCGGCCAAGAGCCATGGACAAGTGGCGTCTGGCCCTGGCGACCGGAAAGCCGTTTGAAGTCGAAGCCCGCGGGCGGAGCGCCAGCGGCGAATATCGCTGGTTCCTGGTCCGCGCAGAGCCGTTGCGCGACGAGAGAGGCACCATTGTCAAATGGTATGGATCAAGCACCGATATCGAGGATCGCAAGCGCGCGACGGAGGCCTTGCGCGAGAGCGAGGAGCAATGGAGGGAAGTCTTCGAACATAACCCGGTCATGTACTTCATGGTCGACGCGGCAGGCACCGTCCTGTCGGTGAACGCGTTTGGCGCCGCGCAACTCGGTTACACGGTCGGCGAGTTGGTCGGGCAATCCGTGCTGAATGTCTTCTTTAAGGAAGACCGGGCATTCGTTCAGCGAAACCTTGCTGCCTGCACCGAAAATCCTGGCCAATCGCACGGCTGGGAGGTCCGAAAGATCCGCCGGGACGGGACAGTCCTCTGGGTCCGTGAAAATGCCAAGGCGGTGCGGCGGCCGGGAGACAAACTGATTGTTCTGATCGCCTGTGAAGACAATACCGAGCGCAAGCGCGCCGAAGATGCCTTGCGGCAGAGCGAGATGTATCTCGCGGAAGCACAGAGAATAAGCCGCACCGGCAGTTTCGGTTGGTCCGTTGCGAGCGGCGAAATCGTCTGGTCGGAGGAGACTTTCAGAATCTTTGGTTACGATCGGGCAACCAAGCCAGCTTTGGAACTGATCGTGCGGCGAACCCATCCGGAGGACCGCGCGGCCCTCCAGTGGCAGCTTGAGCGCGCATCACACGAGAGGAAGGATTGGGAGCAGGAGCGTCGGTTGCTGATGCCCGACGGCTCGGTCAAGCTTGTCCGTGTTGTGGCGCGTGCTGTCAGGGATGAAGCGGGCAAACCGGAATTTGTCGGCGCGATCATGGATGTCACGGCGAACCGGCGAGCTGAAGAAGAGCTCGGTCTGGCGCGCGCCGAACTCGCGCGCGTGACGCGTGTGACGACCGTGGGAGAGCTGACGGCCGCGATAGCCCATGAAGTCAATCAGCCGCTGACCGGCCTGGTGGCCAGTGGGAATGCCTGTTTGCACTGGTTGGCGAGCGAACCGCCCGATCTCGTCGCCGCGCGGCGCTCGGTCGAGCGCATGATCAATGACGGCAACCGTGCCGGCGAGGTCATCAGCCGGATACGGGCCATGGTCAGGAAATCCGCTCCGCGCAGAGACAGGCTGAACTTCAATACTATTCTGATGGAGGTGATCGCGCTGATCCGCGGCGAGGTCCGGCGAAACAGCATCACATTGCGGACCGAATTCTCCGATGATCTGCCATGCGTTCTGGGGGATCGGATTCAATTGCAGCAGGTCATCCTCAATCTCATCATGAATGCCATCGAGGCGATGAGCAGCGTCAGTCAGTGGCAGCGAGAGCTGTCGGTTGCAACCGCGAAAGATGGATCGAACGGTGTGCTGGTCACCGTGCGAGATTCAGGAATAGGGCTCGATGCGGCGTCGCTGGCGCGCATTTTTGAAGCCTTCTACACCACCAAGTCGGATGGCATGGGAATGGGGCTGGCGATCAGCCGCACGATCATCGAGGCCCATGGCGGACAACTATGGGCGACGCCAAACGTGCCTCACGGTGCCATATTTCGGCTCAGGCTGCCGACCGACGGCGGGGAGGTCTCATGAAAAAGGAGCCGGCCCTTGTGTTCGTGATCGACGACGACGCATCGGTGCGCAATGGTGTTGCGGACCTCCTTCGCTCGGTCGGCCTTGGGGTGGAAGCATTCGGATCGACTGAGGAATTCCTGCAGAGCGAGCGGCGGGATGCCGCCGGCTGCATCGTGCTCGACGTCAGATTGCCCGGGCCGAGCGGATTGGAATTCCAGCGCACGCTGGACAAATCGAACATCCATCTCCCAATCATTTTCATCAGCGGGCACGGCGACATTCCCATGTCGGTGCAGGCGATGAAGTCCGGAGCCATTGAGTTCCTGACCAAGCCGTTGCGCGAACAGGAGCTGCTCGATGCGATCCACACCGGGATCGCGCGCGACCGCGCCCGGCGGCGGGAGGCCGAGGTGGTTGCCGAACTGAGGGAGCGCTTCAATTCCCTGACGCCGCGCGAGCGGGAAGTCCTGGCGATCGTTGTCACCGGTCGCCGCAACAAACAGATCGCAGCTCAGGCCAAGTTGAGCGAGATGACCGTGAAGGTGCATCGCAGCCAAATCATGCGCAAGATGCGCGCAAAGTCCTTGGTCGATCTTGTGCGCATGGCCGACGCGCTCGGCGTATCCCCCGGAAAGCCGTAGACGATCTAAACCAAAGCACTAGGCGCCCCATCCTGTCCCGGTAGGGCAGCCCCGCGTAGGTGCGTGTGATCCCGACACACGCGAGGGCCGTTCACACTTATGCGCGCTCGCTTCCCGCGGTCGAGCGGCGCAATGTCTCTCACGTTCAAGAGCATTTTCCTCCTCTCCCTGAACTTGGCCCCGCCGGCCGCACCTGCGGGGCCACTTTTGGGCAGAAACTTCGGAATCGGAGCCTCGATCATGATGTCGGAGGCAGCAGCGCCGAAGAACACGATGATCTCGATTGTCGATGACGATCCGTCGGTCCGCGAAGGCACGATGGACCTGCTCAACGCGATGGGTTTCATCACCGAGACATTCCTGCACGCCGATGATTTCCTGCAAGCCGATCGTCTGCACGGCACGTCCTGCCTGATCGCGGATGTGCATTTGCCCGGGATGTCCGGGCTTGAGCTTTATGACCATCTGGTTGGCTCCGGCAACTTCGTTCCCACCATCCTGATCACGGCATTTCCCGATGAGGGAGATCGCCTGCGCGCGTTGCAGGCCGGCGTGTTTTGCTACTTGGCCAAGCCATTCAAGGAGAGCGAATTGCTCGCATGCATCCAGTCGGCTCTCGCATGCCGGCGGACGGATGCAAGAGGATCGTGACGCGGCGGCTTGCTCTACCGATACGGAGGCTCCGCAATGGACTCTCTCTGGAAGTGCATGAGATTGGCGTATGGCGCGGCCGCAGTCTTGGCTGTGGTTTCAACCGCGGTGGCGCAGCATCGCCATCCGCCGCAAGACGAAGCGCTGCATGAGAGGTTCTACTCGACCTGGTACATGCCAGACAATCCAACAAAGAGCTGCTGCAACAAGACGGACTGCTATCCGACCGAAATCAAATATGTCGGCGGCAACGTCTACGCCCGGCGCAGGGAAGACGGGAAATATCTCGCCGTTCCGGCTCAGAAGCTGGAACGCAACCGCGACAATCCGGATGGCAGAAGTCACCTCTGCGCTCCGCCGCCCGGCAGTTCCTACGCGGATGACACCGTGTTCTGCTTCTCATTGGGAGGCGGCACATGAGATTCATCCTGGTGAATGGCAGGACACCGACACCCCCATCTTTCTGCGCACTGTGCTGCGCGCCGATCGCAGAGAGCTACTTGCGCGAAACTGCAACGCGGCTCTCCTACTGCGATCACAATTGTTACGTCCATCACGGCAAACAGCCCGTCCGGGCACTCCAAGACAGGAGGGCGTCATGACAACACATGCTTCGAAATACTTGCCGCATATGGATCTCGACCCGCTGAAAGTGGTCGGCTGCGCGGCGGAAAATTGTCAAAGCTATTTCGCCTTGGCGAATGGATTTGCCATCGAGGCAATCGTCGGAGAGGAGCCCTCCATCGCGTTCTTTTGTTCGGCCGGCTGCTATCTCAACGAAATCCCGGTCAGCTGCTGTGCGAGGGCGTGATGAAACAGCATCAAGCCTGTGATCATTGTGGCGGACGCTTCGGCCTGGCGACGTATCGTTGGTGGGGCGCCAGGTTCTGCAAGAGCAAGTGCAAGGACGCGTACGTTCGCGAAGTCGCACTCGGCCGGCGCGAGATCGTTTGCTGGTACGGATTCCTTCACGCGCGATAGTTTCGTCAGATCGAGTCGTCTTGTGCTGTTCGCAGGAGCGAACCGCCTTAAGTCGGGTTCCAATCCAGGACGCGCTGGCGCGAAATCTTGATATTGCCGCCATCCACCGTGTTGAGAATGTCGCCCGCATATCCGGTGTCGTGGAAAAAATCGTGTCCTTGTCCGTGTCCTTGCAAATAATTCAGAAAATGGCCGATTTCATGGGCAAGGGTCTTGAGCATGAGGGAAGTCGGGCCTTCCGACCCCGGCTTCGGTTCCTGCTGGTCCTTGAGCAGGATCACCTTGCTGTCGATGTGATAGAAACCGAAGGGCTCCGACTTGTCATTTGATTGTAGCGCCGGACCCGCGAGAAACACCCTGATCGGAGCTTTCGAGTCCTTGGTCTTGCCCGACGCGACCTGCGTATCTTTATGCTCGGCAAGCATTTTGGCGTGGTCCGAAGTCACGACCTTGTCGAGCCCGGAGATGGCAAGCGGCATGTTCTTGCCCAGCTCGAACCAGATATTGGCCTGGGGCCCGTAAACCTGGTTCAGCTTTTCGACCCAGCCAGGGGCGTCCTTCTGCGAGAACGCCGATCTCGGCGTCGAACGGTTCTGGCCGTCGAGGTCGGACAGGAAAAAGAACGAGATATTGAAGGTCCGGCTGCCATGCACCGAAAACTTGAGCTCGGCTTTGTCGCTGCCCTTGGTGGCGGCGATTTTCCCCGGCCCCTGGTGCAGGCCGGTGATCCGCAGCAATTTGTCGTCCTTGCCGATGAATGGCGCGTTGATGCGGCCGACTTCATCGTCCTGCTTGTCCTTGTGGATTTCGGCGATGCTGACCTTGTTCGTTCCTTCAACCGCCTTGACGCCGTACCCCGCGCCGCCGGTCAGGCAGACAATATTGGACTTGCCTTTCGGCACCATGATCCATTCAGTTCCGGGCTTCAGGCTGTCGACGCCGCTATTGCGTTCGATCTCTTCGAATTTGGCCATGTCAGCCGAACC
>JBBWZU010000334.1:0-5041 GCA_039649225.1 Hyphomicrobiales bacterium
CCGGCGAGCAGTTCGCCGGTCGTGATGAACCCGGCGCAAAGGAACAGCGTTGCCAGCGTGGCGATCAGCACGGTCGGCATTTTCTTCGGGAAAAACGGCGTGTTCGATACCGTCGGAGGCGAGATGATGCGCGCGTCCCCCGGGACCACACCGAGGGAGTCGCGGGCGCTCGCCTCGGTGTATTTGGCAAGGTACGAATCGAGCAGGTCACGCTGCGCCTTCGCGTTGCGCTGGAGCGCGCGCAACTGGATGTCCTGCCCGTTGCTTGAGGATGCCTCTTGCTTGAGCTGGTCCAGCCCTCTCTGCAACTGGTCGACGCGCGCGCCCGCGATGCTGGCGTCGTTCTCGAGCGAACGCGCGAGCAGCCCGGCCTCGTCGCGGATCGTCTTGTCGAGATCGGCGATGTTCGCTTTCAGTTCCTTGATGCGCGGATGATTGCCGAGCAGCGACGACGACTGCTCGGCCAGTTGCCCTTTCAGAGCGACGCGCGCGGCATTCAGCTGACGAATCCGGTCGGAGTTGATCACGTCGGCGGATTCGAGCGTCGCACCGCGCTTGAGCAGGTCGCGGATGAAGCGCGCTTTCGATTCCAGCTCAGCCTTCTGCGAACGCGCCGCGGCGAGGTCACGGTTCGACTCGCCGAGCGTCTGGCTCGACAGCGTGGTGTTGTTGGTGCCGACGAACAGATCGGTCTTGGAGCGGAATTCCTCGACCTTCGCCTCCGCCTCGGCGACGCGCTTGCGCATATCCTCGATTTCGCCGGCGAGCCACCTGCCCGCGGCGCGGGTCTGATCCTGACGCGAGGCCTGCTGGATCGCGATATAATTTTCCGCCACCGCGCTGGCGGCGCGCTGCGCGAGCTCGGGATCGGACGACTGGAATTCGATCGCGATAACGCGCGACTTGTCGACCGGAAAGACCGCAAGGCGCTCGTAGTAGGCTTCCAGCACGCGCTCCTCGGGCGTCATGCCGAGCGGGTCCTTGGCAAGGCCGAGAAAGCCGAGCGAATAGCGCATCAGCGAAACGCCGCGCAGCGCGGGATCGAACTCCGGCAGTTCGCCGAGCTTGAGCGTCTTGATCACCTGGCGCGCGACATCACGCGAGAGCGCAAGCTGCACCTGGCTGGTGATGGCCTCGGGATCGATCGTGCGGTCGCGCTCGGCGGCCCGGTCGGCATCCGGCCGGAAGAACACGTTCTCGCGGCCTTCGATCAGAATGCGCGCTTCGGATTTGTATTTCGGCGTGACGAGATTGACGCCGACGAAAGTCAGCGCCGCGACCGCGAGCGCGGGTCCGAGCACCCACCACTTCTTGCGCACCAGCGCCCGGCCGACGGCGCGCAGATCGAGCTCGCCGTCCCGCGCGGCATCGCCCGTCGCCATCACGCGATCCTGCTCACCGATACTCATCGCCAACTCCGAAACTAACGCGATCACTCCCCGATGTAGTCACTAGAAACCATTAAGGTTGCTGTCGCGTTAATTGTGCCGCAGGGGCACCAGATGGTGAGGCTTTGTTAACCATGTGAAGCGTTAATCGGCCGGGTCACTGTGCTGTTCTCGGAAGGCGTGGATTCGGTTCTCATGCGGTCAAGCCGCCTCATCGCGTTGGCAATTGCCGCGGCCATGCTCACCGGATGCATGCAGACCGGAAGCAGCATGTTTGCGCGCAATGCGCCGCCGCCCTGGCAGCAGCCGATGAGCCAGCCGGCCGCGATGCAGACCGCGCCGCTGCGGCCGGTGCTGGCCGAGCCTGCCGCGCCGATCATGGCCGAGCCCGCGATGCCGCAGCCGATCATGGCCGCGGCCATGCCGGAGGATTCCGGCGGCGCCTATACGCTCGATTCCGGCGACAAGTTGCGCGTCGTCGTGTTCGGCCAGGATGGCTTGAGCAGCACCTATTCGGTCGACCCCTCCGGCCGTATCACGATGCCGCTGATCGGCGCCGTGCACGCGCGCGGCATGACGACCGCGGGATTGCAGCAGGCGATCGTCGCCAAGCTCAAGAACGGTTATGTGCGCGAGCCGCATGTGGCTGTCGAGGTCGATGCCTATCGGCCGTTCTTCATTCTGGGCGAGGTCACCCTGCCCGGCCAGTATCCCTATGTGCCGAACATGTCGGTCGAGACCGCGGTCGCGATCGCCGGCGGCTATACGCCGCGCGCATTCAAGTACCGCATCGAGGTCAGCCGCCCGGTCAACGGAATGATCGAGCGCAAGGTCGTCTCGGCGACTTACCCGGTGCGTCCGGGCGATACCATCAACATCTCCGAACGCTGGTTCTAGCGCAAAATGTCAGGGGCCGACCGACCCCTCAAGATCCTGCACGTCCTGCGGTCTCCCGTCGGCGGCCTGTTCCGTCATGTGATCGATCTGGCGCAGGCTCAATCCGCGCGCGGCCATCAGGTCGGCATTGTGGCGGATAGTTCTACGGGAGGCGCGCGCGCCGAGGCGGCCTTCGCGGCGCTGGAGCCGCAGCTTGCGCTCGGGCTGACCCGCGTGCCGATGAGCCGCCATATCGGGATGAGCGATCTTGCGGCGCAGCGTCATGTGGCGGCGCGCGCCCGCACGGCGCATGTCGATGTGCTGCACGGGCACGGCGCCAAGGGCGGCGCCTATGCGCGCCTCGCCGGCAGCGGCGCGGTGCGCGTCTACACGCCGCACGGCGGCAGCCTGCATTACGACCGCGGCTCGGCGGTGGGATTTATTTATCTCACGCTCGAACAGGTGCTGATGGCGCGCACCGAGCTGTTCCTGTTCGAGAGCCGCTACGGCCGCGACGCCTTTGCGGCCAAGATCGGGACGCCACGCGCGCTGGTGCGCGTCGTGCACAACGGGGTTACAGCGCAAGAATTCGCCGAGGTGACGCCGAACGGCGACGCAACCGACATCGTGTTCATCGGCGAGCTGCGCGTGCTCAAGGGCGTCGACGTGCTGCTCGAGGCGATGGCGCAGCTTGCGCGCGATGGGCGCACGGTGAGCGCGACCGTGATCGGCGATGGCCCGGACGCCGCCGCGTTTCGCCAGCAGGCCGAGCGGCTGGGGCTATCCGGCGCGGTACGCTTTCTCGGCCCCATGCCGGCACGCGCCGGCTTCGCGCTGGGGCGGCTGATGGTCGCGCCCTCGCGCGCCGAGTCCCTGCCCTACATCATCCTGGAGACGGCCGCGGCCGCGGTTCCGCTCATCACCACCCATGTGGGCGGCATACCGGAAGTGTTCGGACCACAATCGCCGCGCCTGGTTCCGCCGGGCGACACACATGCGCTCGCGCAGGCGATATCGTCCGCGCTTGCCGACCCGGCGGCGATGCGTAACGAAGCATTAACGCTGCGCGCGCGCGTCCGGGCTGAATTTTCCGCCGCCGTCATGGCCGACGGCGTGCTGGCCGCCTACCGCGAGGCGCTCGCGCCCTGAGGAGCCACAAATCCCGTCCTCATCCTGAGGAGCGATCCGAAGGATCGCGTCTCGAAGGATTGCCGCGAGCGCGCTGCCCGCCACCGATCTCGGGTTTACCCGAGATCGGCACTATTAAGTGCGCGAGTCGGCTATAGCCGACGCGCGTTGTCCTTCGAGACGCCATGCTGCGCATGGCTCCTCAGGATGAGGGCTCAGAAAACCGTCGGCCCCTGAGCAACTTTACCGATGGCCTAAGCATTTCTTGAAACTTTTTGCGCTACGTAACCCCAAGGGGGAGCCGGCTGGCGCAGAATGCCCGGCCGCGCGCGATACGGGACAACCACGATGGAACTCAACACCGCCAAGATGGTGCATGAAGTCGCGAGCGCCGCGCCGGAGCAGCGCGCCAAGCCGGCGCAGCTCTCGCCGCTCGCCCTGATGGTCGCCGCGCAGCCGATCATCGACGCCAAGTCGCCGATCGTGGTCGCCGGCATCGTGCGCATCACCGAGTTCTTCCTGATCGCCGCCGTCGGCGTGCTGACCTATTTCGCCTATGTGTATCCGCAATACGGGCAGGTGTTCGACTTCTACTATATCGCCACGGCCTTCGCGGTCGCGGCGCTCGCCGTGATCGCGTTCCAGGTGGTCGACATCTACCACATTCATGCGTTCCGCCGGCCGGTCAGCCAGGGCGCCAAGCTGACCGTCGCGTGGGCGCTGGTGTTCCTGTCGCTGGTGACGGTGATGTTCTTCGCGCGGCTCGGCGACCTCTATTCGCGCATCTGGCTTGCCGGCTTCTTCGGCGCCGGCCTGCTTTCGCTCTATGTCTCGCGCCTGATGCTGTACGGCAAAGTGCGCCGCTGGAGCCGCGAGGGGCGGCTCGACCGCCGCGCCGTGCTGGTCGGCGGCGGCGACCCCGGCGAAGGACTGGTCACGGCGCTCGGGCAACAAGAGGATAGCGAAGTCCGGCTGCTCGGCGTGTTCGACGACCGCGGCGATGATCGCGCCCCGAACTTCTGCGGCGGGCTGCCCAAGCTCGGCACCGTCGACGATCTGGTCGAGTTCGCACGCCGCACGCGCGTCGATCTCGTGCTGTTCTCGCTGCCGATCTCGGCGGAGAGCCGCATCCTGCAGATGCTCAAGAAGCTGTGGGTGCTCCCGGTCGATATCCGCCTCTCGGCGCACACCAACCAGCTTCGTTTCCGCCCGCGCTCCTATTCCTACATCGGCTCGGTTCCGGTGCTCGACGTGTTCGATCGCCCGATCGCGGATTGGGACGTCGTGATGAAATCGCTGTTCGATCGGGTCATCGGCGCGCTCGCGCTGATCGCGCTGTTGCCCGTGATGCTGCTCACCGCGCTCGCCATCAAGCTCGACAGCCGCGGCCCCGTTCTGTTCCGCCAGAAGCGCTATGGCTTCAACAACGAGCTGATCGAGGTCTACAAATTCCGCTCGATGTATGTCGACCAAACCGACGCGACCGCCGCCAAGCTCGTCACCAAGGGCGACCCGCGCGTGACGCGCGTCGGCCGCTTCATCCGCAAGACTTCGCTCGACGAGCTGCCGCAGCTGCTCAACGTGGTGTTCAAGGGCGACCTGTCGCTGGTCGGCCCGCGCCCGCACGCCGTCTACGCCAAGGCGGTCGA
>JBBWZU010000341.1:0-3725 GCA_039649225.1 Hyphomicrobiales bacterium
CTACATCTACCCGCGTACCGGAAGGCCGGGGCAGGCCCCGCCGACCGGGTGGGACGGAATACCCGGCGCGCGCGGCTGCACGCCGCAATCCTGCTCCTTCCGCGATCACTTTGCAGAGTTGAAGCGGCTCGGCGTCGCACAGCTGTTCGGGCTCTCGACCCAGGACCTCGACTACCAGCGCGAGGCGGTGGAGCGGCTGCATCTGCCGTTCGCGATCCTGTCGGATGCGGATTTGAAGCTGACCCATGCGCTCGGGCTGCCGACGTTCCAGGCCGACGGCATGACGCTGATCAGGCGCATGGCGTGGGTGATCGACGACGGTGTCATCGCCCACGTGTTCTATCCGGTGTTCCCGCCGGACAAGAGCGCCGAAGAGGTGGTGGCGTTTCTTCAGGCGTCCACGCTTCAGGCTTCATCCAAATAGCGGCGCACGGCCGCGAAGACCGCGCGGAACATCTCAGGCGTGAGCACGCCGGTGTTGGTGTTGTAGCGCGAGCAATGATAGCTATCGAACAGCCGCAGGCCGCCGACATCGTGCACCGCGCCATGCCCGAACGGCGCCGCGCTGAGCTTGTGTCCCAGCGCCCGCAACGTCGATTCATGCGAGATGCGCCCCAGCATCACGATCGCGCGCAGCTTGCGCATCGCGGGAATGCGGTGCGCCAGATAGGCGTCGCGGCAGGTCTTGATCTCGGCCGGCGTCGGCTTGTTTTCCGGCGGCACGCAATGCACCGCATTGGTGATCCGCGCGTCGATCAGGGTCAGGCCATCATCCGGCCGTGCATCGAAGGTGCCGCGCGAGAAGCCGTATTCGGCCAGCGTTGCGTAAAGCAGGTCGCCCGCATAGTCGCCGGTGAAGGGCCGCCCGGTGCGATTGGCGCCGCGCACGCCGGGCGCGAGGCCGACGATCAGCAGGCGCGCATCGATCGGGCCGAATGAATGAACCGGCGCGTTGAACCAGTCGGGCTCTTTTGCGCGCCATTCCTGGCGGAACGCCGCCAGGCGCGGGCAGAGCGGGCAATCGCGGCCCGGTTCGCTTTCAGCCGCCGCTAAACGCGCCGACATCGTGAGGGTCAGTCTTCCTCGAAGTCATCGTCCGCTGCGCCCGCGCGCTGCGGCACTGCCGGGCGCTGCAGGAACTGCGGATGCGACCGCTCCGGACCGCCGCCGCGATCGCGCTCGCCGCCACGGTCGTCACGCGGCGCGCGCGGTCCACGCTCGCCCGGATCGCGTCCGATCTTGCTTTGCAGCTCGACGATGTCGAGGAAGATGTCGGCCTGCCGGCGCAGCTCGTCCGCGACCATCGGCGGCTGGGTCGAGATGGTGGAGACCACGGTCACCCGCACGCCCTTGCGCTGGATCGCCTCGACCAGCGAGCGGAAATCGCCGTCGCCGGAAAACAGCACCATGTGGTCGATATGCGGGGCGATCTCCATCGCGTTGACGGCGAGCTCGATGTCCATGTTGCCCTTGACCTTACGGCGGCCGGACTGGTCGACGAACTCCTTGGTCGCCTTGGTGACGACCGTGTAACCGTTGTAGTCGAGCCAATCGATCAGCGGGCGGATCGAGGAATACTCCTGATCCTCGATCACGGCGGTATAATAGAACGCACGCAGCAGGTATCCGCGGGAGTGAAACTCGCGCAGCAGCCGCTTGTAATCGATGTCGAAACCGAGTGTTTTTGCGGTGGCGTAGAGATTGGCGCCGTCAATGAACAGCGCGATTTTTTCACCAGGTACGGCCATTGGGCTCTCTCGTTAATCAATGCAATCGGACCCGCGGCCAAGCGTTGCACGTGCGGGATCGGCCGCCGATCGTCGTCTTCTCGAAAATACCGTCCGCCGCCACTGGAAGTTAATAGTGTCGTCGGTGTGTTCCGGGCCGGTTCTCGCAATCCTTGAAGCGCAATGACTTTGAAAAGCCGGAGCACCGGTTCGCAAGTCCTTGACTAACAGAGGGCTTCGGGCCCGCCAAGTGCTAAAGTTCTTGCTTGCACTTTTGGTGCCAGCAGACTACCTAAACGTCAAATCCGCATATATTTTTGAAAAGAGGAGCGGCGCGCCAATGGCCCGTGTCACCGTCGAAGACTGCATCGATAAGGTTGAAAACAGGTTCGATCTCGTGCTTGTGGCGAGTCACCGCGCGCGCATGATTTCCTCCGGCGCCCAGATCACCATCGACCGCGACAACGACAAGAATCCGGTCGTGGCGCTGCGCGAGATCGCCGACGAGACGGTCTCGCCGGGCGACCTTAAGGAAGACCTGATCCACTCGCTGCAGAAATACGTCGAGGTGGACGAGCCGGAACTCGACAATGTGCCGCTGATCGGCGCGGCCGGGGCCGGCGTCGATGCGGACGACACCGAAGTCGTCTCCGACCGCATGACCGAGGAAGAGCTGCTCAAGGGTCTCGAAGGCCTCGCGCCTCCCGAAGCGCGTCCCGAGCCGGAGAGCGAAGTCGGCGACGAAGACATGTAGCCGGCGCGAACGGTGCGTTGAATTGGGCGGCCCGGGGAAACCCGGGCCGTTCGCTTTTCGGCCGACCGTCACGCAATCGCGTTGCCGTCAAGCCGAATCCTCATGTTATCCTGTCGAGGCGGCGAACGGCGCGCGTGCCGTTGGCCGATGAGGATAAGCATGGCCCGAACCGACAATCTGCCGCGTATGCAGAACCAGCCGCCCGCGCGGCGGGTGGAAGCCGCGCCGCCGATCGCGCCGGACGTGGTCGAGCCGGTCAAGAAGCGCAAGCCGCAAATGATGCGGCAGTACGACCTGATCGACCGGGTCAAGGCCTACAACCCGAACACCAACGAGGACCTGCTCAACCGCGCCTATGTCTACGCCATGATGGCGCACGGCACGCAGCTGCGCGCCTCGGGCGATCCTTATTTTTCCCATCCGCTCGAGGTGGCGGCGATCCTGACCGACCTCAAGCTCGATGACGCGACCATCGTGGCGGCGCTGCTGCACGACACCATCGAGGACACCGAGGCGACGCGCGCCGAGATCGACGAGAAGTTCGGCCCCGAGATCGGCGCGCTGGTCGATGGCCTGACCAAGCTGAAGAAGCTCGATCTGGTGACGCGCGAGGCCAAGCAGGCGGAAAACCTGCGCAAGCTTCTGCTCGCGATCGCCGCCGACGTGCGCGTGCTGCTGATCAAGCTCGCCGACCGGCTGCACAACATGCGCACGCTGGATTTCATGCAGCCGGACTCGCGCCGCCGCACCGCCGAGGAGACGCTCGACATCTATGCGCCGCTCGCCGGCCGTATGGGCATGCATGAGATGCGCGAGGAACTGGAAAACCTGGCGTTCCATGAGCTCAACCCGGATGCCTTCCGGGTGATCAGCGACCGCCTCGGCGCGCTCGCGGCGCGCAGCAAGACTCTCATTGCCGACGTCGAGCAGCAATTGACGCGCAAGCTGGCCGAACGCGGCATCCTGGCCGACGTCAAAGGACGCCTGAAGCAACCTTATTCGACCTGGCGCAAGATGGAGCGCAAGGCGATCGGCTTTGAGCAGTTGTCCGATCTGGTCGGCTACCGCGTCCTCGTGAACACGATCGAGGCCTGCTACCAGGCGCTGGGAATCGTGCACACGACCTGGCGCATGGTGCCGACGCGCTTCAAGGACTACATCTCGATCCCGAAGCAGAACGACTATCGTTCGCTGCACACCACCGTGATCGGCCCCGGCAAGCAGCGCGTCGAGCTGCAGATCCG
>JBBWZU010000413.1:0-4343 GCA_039649225.1 Hyphomicrobiales bacterium
TCGGCGAGATGATGCCGAGCTTGGAGCGCGGGAAGATCGTGAAGGCGGTGGCGAACACCGTCGGGATCATGCCGCCGCCGATGAAGCCCTGCACGGCGCGCCAGAAGATCATCTCGTTGATCGACGAGGAGAGACCGCACATCAGGCTCGCTGCGGTAAAACCGGCCGCGCTGATGGTGAACAGGTAGCGCGTGCCGAGCGCGCGCGACAGGAAACCGGAAAGCGGGATCATCACCACTTCGGCGATCAGGTAGGCGGTCTGCACCCAGGCGATTTCGTTCGACGAGGCCGAGAGGCCGGCTTGGATCTCGGTGAGCGAGGCCGAGACGATCTGGATGTCCAGGATCGCCATGAACATGCCGAACACCATGAAGAAGAAGGTAAGCAGCCGGCGCGGATCGATGCGATCCGCGTCGGCTGCGGCCGGCTGGGGGAGTGCGCCGGCTTTGAGTGTTGCGGCTTGGGCCATGGTTTGCTCGCCCTTAAGGGATTCGGTTGCTGCGTGACGCCAGCTTGGTCACCGCGACGCTTGCGACCGCGCCCGGCTTGGTATTGATGCTCGCCGTCACCGACATTCCGGGGCGCAGCACGCCCTGCGCGGCGAGCTCGAACGGCACCTGGATGCGCACCGGGACGCGCTGCACGATCTTGGTGAAGTTGCCGGTCGCGTTGTCGGGTGGCAGCAGCGAGAACACCGAGCCGGAGGCCGGCGCGAGGCTCGCCACCGTACCGTCGATCTTGCGCCCGCCCATCGCGTCGACCGCGATGGTCACCGGCTGGCCGACTTTCAGCTTCTCGAGCTGCGTTTCCTTGAAGTTGGCATCGATATAGACTGCGTCGAGCGGCACCAGGCTGGCGAGCCGCTGGCCCGGCTGGACGTAGTCGCCGACCTGCATCGCCCGGTTGCCGACCACGCCGTCCATCGCCGCACGGATCACCGTGAACGAGAGATCGCGCTCGGCTTTTTCCAGCGCGGTATTCAGCTCCTTGAGCGTGCGCGCGGCCTCTTCCTGCTGCGCCTTGAGCACGTCGGTGTTGGCCTCGGCGGCTTCCACCGCGGCCTGCGCACCCTGCACGGCGGCGGCGGACTGCAGCCTGTTGGCTTGCGCGGTTTCCAATGCCTGCTTGCTGGCATAGTCGCGTGAGGCAAGCGACTGCTGGCGCGCAAGCTCGAGGTCGGCGCGCGTCGCACCGGCCTGTGCGGAGGCGAGCTGGGATTTGGCCTGATCGATCGCCGCCTGCTGCGCCGTTACCTGCTTGCCGATGCGCGCGATCGTCGCCTGCTGGGTCACGACCTTGCCGCGCGCCGAGTCGACCGCGAGGCGATAATCGCCATCATCGATCTTGGCGATGACGTCGCCGGCATGGACGGCCGCGTTGTCCTCGACCAGCACGGCCTCGACATAGCCCGACACTTTTGCCGACAGCGTCGTGTTCTTGGTGCCGACGTAAGCGTCGTCGGTCGAGACCAGATAGCGCCCGGCGGTCCACCAGTAATTACCGTACCAGCCGCCGACGGAAAGCGCCGCGACCAGCGCAGCCGCGAGGATGACTTTGCGCGTCACCTTCTTCTTCGGCTGCGTGGCTGCGGTATCGTCCGCGGGTGTGGCTTGCGTGGCGAGCGCGACCTGCCTGGCCGTCTCGGCGGGACCGGCCGGTTTGGTTTCGTCCGGCGTCTTGGACGCCGGCTCCAGCTCCTTGGGAGCTGGTACGAGGGCTTGGGGGTTGGTCCCTTTTTCTTGCCCTTCTTCGTTCCAAACCGGCTGCACCGTGGTGTCGGTCAATTCGCCTTCCGCCTTGCGATCGCGGTACATAACAAGCCCCTTCCAGTCCAAATACTTGAATTCTTTAGTCATTGACCGAACGGTTCGGTCATCGTGTGCTTGACATACGCCCCGTTCGGCCCTATGTCAAGCTGACCGAACCGTTCGGTCAACGATTTGTGAAGGGAGTTCCGCGACGCTGCGACATCGCGCAGAATCCGGTACAGTGACGCCATGTCAGACACATTGACGATTGCCCGCCCCGACTTCGAAGCAGCAGACAACGCCAAACGGCGCCAGATCATCGAGGGCGCGCGCGCGGTATTCCTGGCGCAGGGCTTCGATGCCGCGAGCATGAACGACATTGCCCGCAAGGCCGGCGTCTCGAAGGGCACGCTCTATGTGTATTTCGACAGCAAGGAAGCGCTGTTCGTGGCGATCACCGATGAGCAGTGCCACAAACAGGCCGAGAGCGTGTTCGAGCTCGATGAGGTCGACCGTGACGTCGCGGGTGTGCTGACACGCCTCGGCAATGCGTTCACGACCTTCATGTGCAACCGCTCGACCTCGCCGATCCGCACCGTGATCGCGATCGCGGACCGCATGCCGGAGATCGGCCGCCAGTTCTATGAGGCGGGTCCGGCGGTCGGCATCGGCAAGCTGTCACGTTATCTGCAGGCGCAGGTCGCGGCCGGCGTGCTCGATATCGACATCGCGGATTGCGATATCGTGGCCGGACAGTTCCTCGAATCGTGCCTGGCCGGAACCTTCAAGCCGGTGCTGTTCAATTTCGCCCCCCCTCCTCCGCCCGAGCGCATCGCGCATGTGGTCGGCATCGCGGTGCGGGTGTTCATGAAGGCGCATGGGAAGAATTGAGGTCTCTCATTCGTCATGGCCGGGCTTGACCCGGCCATCGACGACTGCCTTTCCGTCTTGAAAATCAGCAAAGACGTGGATGCCCGGAACAAGTCCGGGCGTGACGGAGTGTAGCTCACTCCAGCGTCGCGTTCAGCGTGATCGTGGCATTGAGCACCTTCGACACCGGGCAGTTCTTCTCCGCCGCCTCGGCCAGTCTGTCGAATTCCGCCTTCGAGATGCCCGGCACCTTGGCCTTCAGCGTCAGCGCGGAGGCGGCGATCTTCCAGCCGGCGCCCTCCTGCTCCAGCGCGACCTCGGCCTTGGTCTCCAGTTTTTCCGGCGCGTGGCCCGCGCCGGTCAGCTGAAACGCCAGCGCCATGGTGAAACAACCCGCATGCGCGGCCGCGATCAGCTCTTCGGGATTGGTCCCCTTCTCGTCACCGAAGCGGCGGGAAAAGCCATAAGGGGTATCGGACAGCACGCCGCTTTGCGTGGTGATCGCGCCCTTGCCTTCTTTGCCGGTGCCGCTCCAGACCGCGGATGCGTTGCGCTTGATGGTCGCCATGGCGGAACTCCTTGGGGTTTTTCGATCCCTTGGAGTTAGTGATGCCATAAGACAGTGTGAAGGCCGCCGGTTCGGGCCGTCATGCCGCCGTCGCCGCCCGCACCCGCCGGAGCATCGCCTCGACGTCGGCCGCGGCCGCCGCGATATGCGCCGCATCGCGCGCGCGGATCACCAGATTGGTGTTCGGCCCGCTCTTGTCATCGAAGAACGGATAGCTGCCGATCGACACGTTCGGATGGGCCTTTGCGATCTCGCCGAGCTCAGTGCCGATGTCGCCCTCGCGCACGTCGCCCTTGATGGTCTCGGACAGCATCTTCACGCCGGTCTTGAGCATCGGCGTCGCCGCGTCCAACATCGCCTGCATGATCGACGGCACTCCCGCCATCACGATCACATTGCCGATCTTGAAGCCAGGCGCGCCCGACTGCTTGTTCTCGACCAGGTCCGCGCCGGCCGGAATCCGCGCCATGCGCAACCGCGCCTCGTTCATCTCGACGCCGCGCGCCGCGAAGCGCTCTTCCATGATCTTGCGGGCACGCGGATCGACGTCGATGCTGACCCCGAAGGCCTTCGCGACCGAATCCGCCGTGATGTCGTCATGGGTCGGCCCGATGCCGCCGGTGGTGAACACGTAGGTGTAGCGGTGGCGCAGCGCGTTGAGCGCGTCGACGATCTCTTTTTCGTCGTCGGAGACCACCCGCACCTCTTTCAGGTCGATGCCGATATTGGTGAGGTACTCGGCGATGTAGCCGATGTTCTTGTCCTTGGTGCGCCCGGACAGGATCTCGTCGCCGATGACGAGGATTGCGGCGGTGATGATCTCGGCGCTCATGAGGTTCCCTTTCGCATTTGCGCGCTATAATGCATTAACAAAACGCCTGGGGAAGACGCCTGATGAACCAACATAGCCGCCCCGCGGCCACGGCGCCGCACCGGCCGATCACATTCGCGCCGCCCAGCGCCGAGCGCACGGTCGGCCCTGACGGCACCATCCGTCTGACCTGCGCGGCCGAACTCGGCCCCTATGATCCAAGCCTGGCGCGGCTGTTTCGCGCCGCCGTCGAGGAGCAGCCGGCCCGCGTGTTTCTCGTCGAGCGCGTGGGCGAGGCCTGGCGCAAGCTCACCTACGAGCAGGCGCGCCCAAAGGTCGACGCCCT
>JBBWZU010000414.1:0-2869 GCA_039649225.1 Hyphomicrobiales bacterium
ATCAATCCGTTGTCGACGTGCACGTCGCCTTTCGGCAGATCGGCCTCTCCGGGCTCCATGGTCATCACGTAGGCGTCGCGGATGACGACATGACGGCGCGCAGGAAGTTGAGCGACTGACGGCGAGACCGCCGCCTGCGCGTCCATCCGCAAACCATGCATTGCGCCGAGTGCCGCAGCGCCGCCGAGAAATGTGCGCCGACGGATGCCGATGTCGGTGATCATGAATCCCTCCCAGGCTGCGGTTTTTGTCGCGCGCATCTTGGGCGGCGCGGCGCAGTCGGGCAAGTACGTAGGGGCCGGCATCACACTCCGACCTCATCCTCTTATGTCCCGTGTCAAGACGAAAGTCATGACTAGAGATTTCTCCAGGAATACCGGGAAAAGTGTGAGAGGGATGATCGTGCAAGGGTGGAAGCGGAGCCCAGAGACGTCGGTCAACAAGCTCTTATTCGCGGGTTCACGCATGTCCGTAGGTCCGTCTGGGGCTGTCCCGGTCTGAGGTCAGGCGTCGATCTTGCGATCGGCCATACAGGATGATCGGGAATTCCCCTGCCGCGGCTCCGCTCCCGCCATTGCACGAGATTTATCGCTTCGCCGGACCATGCCCCGGCGCCGGGCCTCCCTGGTTGGCAGCTCTGCTTTGCAGCTTGGCTCCCGTTGCGAGTCGTGAAGCTTAAGCTACCGCGGCACGGGCGGCTGTGGCTGCGCGAGCGACAGCCCAGATGAAGCCGGCAAGCTCACGGGCGATCGCCACGATGGCGACGGTCTTGAGCTTGTTCTTCCTGATCAGCGCGCGATAGCGCCGGTAGAGCCGGCACTGCGCCTTCCAGGCAATCTCGCGCACCGCCGGCGGCGCGGCATCGACCTTGGGCTGCTTGGCTGAGCCCACGCGCGGTGGATGCTGATAGCTCCAGGAGCATTCCACCAACATGCGCCGGGCGCGCCGGTTGCCCGCTTTGGTGATCGATCCGCGCTTGATCACATCACCCGTTGAGTTCTCAGACGGCACGAGCCCGAGATAGGCCATCAGCTCGGTCGGTGTTCGAAACCGCGAGAGATCGCCGATCTCGGCCAGCAACGTCGCGGCCGAGATCAGATCGATCCCGCGCATGGCCCTCAATGCCGTGACCACCGCGGCCAGCGACCATTCGCCAACCGCCGCCGCGATGGCCTGCTCCAGGCGTTGCTGCCGCTCCTGCGCCTGACGCATCGCCAGCATCATCTCCTCCAGCACAAGGCGCTGTTGCGGATGCTCGAGCTTCTGGCTCGCGATCCAGCGCACATGCACCTTGCTCCAGGTCTTCTTGCCCGCGGGGTAAGGCTTGCCCAGTCGGAGCAGAAAGGCCGAGATATGCTGGCGCTTCGTGCGCAAATCCAGCATCGCCGTCTCGCGCGCCCGCGTCAGATCGCGCATCGCCTCGTGAGCTCCGTCCGGCACCCAGACGGCGGTCAGCTCATCGGCGCGCAACAGCTTGGCCAGGCTGAGCGCATCGCGCCGGTTCGTCTTCACCCTGTCGCCTGGTCGCTTGGGAATCAGCGAAGGCGCCACCACCACGCACGCGAAGCCAAGGTCCTTGATCTGCCGCTGCAGCCCGTAGCCGGTCGGCCCCGCCTCGTAGCAGAACGTCAGCCGCTGGTACTTGGCGGAAAGCTTACGAACGAGCTTCGCCGTTGCGGCCGGTGTGTTCTCGATCTCGCCAAAGAACCGAACCTCGCCACCCCGGCCGGCATCCGCAATTGCAACGGCATTGCGCAACTTCGATGTATCGAAACCGACGAAAGCTTCGCTATAATCACCCATGACTCGCCCTCCTTGCGTGAGGCTCTGCCTGGACCATCCAGGTAACCCTCGCACTCGCATCGAGGGTGAGTCGCCTCCGCATAGGAAGAGGGACATACGGTCTGAGGAGGGCGCGTAGCGCCCGTCTCGAAGGATGGCCACATACGCGTTTGTTGCCATCCTACGAGACGCGATCCAAGGTTCGCTCCGCAGGCTGTGGGTGGTGTTATCGCCCCGTGCTCGCCTCGACCTGAAACCTGGCCAGTGCGGTCAGCGGATTGGTCTTGATCGCCTCGACCAGCGACATCGCCGGCACTTTGCCTCTGGGCGTGAGCTTGACGGTGAGCGTGCCACGCGGGTTCTCGATGAAGCGCGTCAGCGCGCCCGCGATCGCCATGGCGTCGGGGTTGGTGGTCGACATCGTCATGCCGTTGGTCTTGATGTTCTCGATGATGGCGCGGCGCGCGGCGTCCGGCGTCATGTTCTGGGTGCGCGCATATTGCGCCACCACCAGATCGACGCCGCCGATGTCGCGCAGCGCGATCTCGATCGTCCCGGCCTCGACCTGCGCCGCCATGATGGCGGCCTGCAGCGGATTGATCGAGAACACCTCGCGCGGCACGTTCGAGAACGAGATGCGCGCCGCCGCGGTCCCGACCTCGCCGATCTCGGCCGTGACCGGAGCCAGCATGAATGTGCGTGAGCCTTCCGTCCACGCCGCGCCGAGATCGAAATTGATCGCCGCCTGGTCCCGGCCGGCCGTGACCAGCATCTTGAACGGATCGGGGTCGGACGCGTCGATCGGACCGGTCATCTTCACGGTCAGCCGCGCGCGGCTCGGCATCGGGCCGACAAACTGGCCCCAGTTCAGGTTCAGCGTGTCGATGTTGACCGGCTTGTTGCTGTCTTTGTACGGCGCGATGACGTCCTTGATCTCGGCGCCCTCGAGCAGCAGGAGCAGACCGAGCAACTGATCGGGCGAGGGGGCTTGGCCCGGATTGGAGAACTGCGACGACATGCGCAGCAGGTTCGCGATATCGAACGATTTGAGCGCGAAGCGGCCGACCTTGACCGGCCCCTTCGGGGA
>JBBWZU010000418.1:0-3650 GCA_039649225.1 Hyphomicrobiales bacterium
AGGATCGCCACGATGCGATCGAGCAGCGACTTGCCGGACACGGGCTTGCGCAGAAACTCGTTGACGCCGAGCCGCGAGGCCTCGATCACGCGCCAGCGCTCGACATGGCCGGTGAGCATGATGATCGGCACGTCGGGCACCGGAAATACGCCGGGCGAACGCACGATGCGCACCAGCTCGGCGCCGTTGAGCAGCGGCATTTCCCAATCCAGAATGACGAGATCGGGCGCGAACATGCGGATCGCCTCGAGGCCCGCGATGCCGTCGCTCGCCTCGTGAATGTTCTTCACCCCGATATTGACCAGGATATTGCGCACGACTTTGCGCATGTACTGATTGTCATCGACAATCAGGACTGCGATCGACTGCACGAGCTTGTCGATACGATTGTTGGCCACGAAATCGTCCCTCACGCGCCCCTGATCGCCGGCTACCCGGCTATCACCCTGGGGGGCATCCTGGCAGAGGTGCGTGAGAGGCTCGTAAAGCCGATAGGTACAATTTTCAGTATCGGGATACGCGATGCGTTTGAGAAACAATTAGCCCTAACGGGGCGTCAACGTCCGCTGCACGGCATCCTGCCAGCCGCGCCATTTGCGCTCGCGGATTTGCGGGTCCATATGCGGCTCGAAGCGGCGGGCGAGTTTCCAGGTCTTGGCGAACCCGTCGAGATCGGGACAGACGCCCGCCTTGAGGCCGGCGAGGTAGGCCGCGCCGAGCGCGGTCGTCTCCATGAACACCGGCCGGTCCACCGGCGCGTCGGTCATGTCGGCGAGGAACTGCAGCGTGTAGTCGCTTGCCGTCATGCCGCCGTCGACGCGCAGCACCGTGCCGGCGCCTTCGGCCGCGGGCCAGTCCGCCCGCATCGCATTGAGGAGGTCGCGGGTCTGATAACCGACCGCTTCAAGCGCCGCGCGGCTGATCTCGGCCGGACCGGACTTGCGGCTCAGGCCATAAAGCGCACCGCGCGCTTCGGCGTCCCACCACGGCGCGCCGAGGCCGACGAACGCCGGCACCATGTAGACGGCGTCTTCCGGGTCGGAGTTGGCCGCGAGCGTGCCGGTTTCGGCCGCGGTGGCAATCAGCTTGAGCCCGTCGCGCAGCCATTGCACCGCGGCGCCCGCGATGAAAATCGAGCCTTCGAGCGCATAAGTGCGCTTGCCGTCGAGCTGATACGCGATGGTGGTGAGCAGCCGCGCGTTCGATTTCACCGGCGTGTCGCCGGTATTGAGCAGCGCAAAGCAGCCGGTGCCGTAGGTGCCTTTCATCATGCCGGGCGTAAAGCAGCCCTGCCCGATGGTGGCGGCCTGCTGATCGCCCGCGACACCGAGGATACGGACCGATCCGCCCAGCAGGTTCGGCTCGGTGACGCCGAAGTCGCTCGCCGAATCGCGCACCTCCGGCAGCAGAGAGGCCGGAATGCCGAACAGGTCGAGCAATTCCGGATCCCATTGGCCGGTGCGGATATCCAGAAGCGCGGTGCGTGCCGCATTGGTGGCGTCGGTCGCATGCACCTTGCCGCCGGTAAAACGCCAGAGCAGATACGTATCGACGGTGCCGAAGGCGAGCCGGCCCGCCTCGGCCGCCGCGCGCGCGCCCGACACATGATCGAGCAGCCAGGCGATTTTGGTCGCCGAAAAATACGGGTCGATCAGCAGTCCGGTGCGTTCGGTGACCAGCCGCTCATGTCCGGCCTGCAGCAATTTGGCGCAGGCGTCGTGGGTGCGGCGATCCTGCCAGACGATCGCATTGTGGATCGGCTTGCCGGTCTTGCGATCCCAGATGATCGTGGTCTCGCGCTGGTTGGTAATGCCGATCGCCGCGACATCGCCGGCCGAAACGCCGGCGCTCGCCATCGCGGCGCGGGCGGTCGCGACCGACGTCGTCCAGATGCCCTGCGGATCATGCTCGACGTGGCCGGGCGCGGGAAAGATCTGCGGAAATTCGAGTTGCGCGAATCCGACAGGCTGCAGCGCTTCGTCGAACAGAAACGCGCGCGTCGATGTCGTGCCTTGATCGATGGAAAGAAGATGGGTCGGCAACGGGGTCTCCAATTAATTTAGCGCAATGTCCGTCTCGTCATTTCGCGAGGCATGCTTTAGCGGCCTTCCGGGCAAGGGAAGGTGAGCTACCTCACTCTGCGGCGGCGCGGCCGTCGCCGTTTTCCATGAACCGAGCCAGCCCCGCCTGCGCCCCCGCATCCAGGTGCAGCCCAAGTTTGGACCGACGCCATAGCACGTCATCGGCCGTTTCGGCGAATTCATGCCGCATCAGGTAGCGAACCTCGGCCGCGGTCAGTTCGCCGAAACTCTCTCCCAGATCGCCCTGCTGCCGTGCCGCGCCGAGGATACGATCGAGCCGCGTCCCATAGGCGCGCACCAGCCGCTGCGCCTGCGGCCCGGTCAGGAACGGCCACAGGCCGTTTGCCCGGACGGTCAGTGCCTCGACCCCATCGTACGGAAAGTCTCCGCCCGGCAGTGGCACGCCATGGGTCCAGGCTGGCCCCATGCGGTAGAACGGCGCCAGGCGCTTGAGCGCATTCTCGGCCAGGCGGCGGTAGGTCGTGATCTTGCCGCCATACACGGTCAACAGCGGCGCGTTCGGCGGACGGCCATCGACATCGAGCACGTATTCGCGCGTCAGATTCTGCGCACGGCGCGCGCCGTCGTCGTAAAGCTGGCGGACGCCGGCGAAGGCATGCACCACCTGGTCGGGCGTCACGGGATTGCGGAAGTAGATGCTGGCGGCGCGGCAGAGATACGTGATCTCTTCCGCGGTCGCGGCCGGCGCGGCCGGATCGCCGATAAAGTCCTCGTCGGTGGTTCCGATCAGCGTGAAGTCGCGCTCGTAGGGGATGGCGAAAATGATGCGATTGTCGGCGAGCTGAAAGATGTAGGCGTGGTCGTGCTCGAACTGGCGGCGCACCACGATGTGGCTGCCCTTCACCAGCCGGACGTGTCCGGAGGAGATCATCCGCAGGCGATGCGCCGTCACATCCGGCACCCAGGCACCGGCCGCGTTCACCAGGCCGCGCGCCGTGACGGTTTCGCGATTTCCGCGCGCGCTGAGCACGAGCTGCCAGTGCCTGCCGGAACGCTCGGCGCGAACCAGACGCGTGCGCGTGCGGATCGCGGCGCCGCGCTCGGCCGCATCGACTGCATTGAGGACGGTGAGGCGCGAATCATCGACCCAGCCATCCGAATAGGCGAACCCCTGGCGGAATTCGCGCCGCAGCGGCTCGCCGACCTTGTGATGCGTCAGATCCAGCGTCTCGGTGCCGGGCAGGATCTTCCGGCCGCCGAGGTGATCGTAAATGAACAGGCCGAATCGCAGCATCCAGGCCGGCCGCAGGGCGGCGTGGTGCGGCAGCACGAAACGCATCGGCCGGGTCAGATGCGGCGCAAGCCGGATCAGCACCTCGCGCTCGATCAACGCCTCACGCACCAGGCGGAACGCATAGAATTCCAGATAGCGCAGGCCGCCATGGATCAGCTTGGTGGATTTGGACGAGGTTCCCGACGCAAGGTCGTTCTGCTCGACCAGGAGAACGCTGAGGCCGCGCCCGGCAGCATCGCGCGCGATGCCGGCACCATTGATGCCGCCACCAATGATGGCGAGGTCGAAATCCGCCATGGTCGCTTGCGATTCCT
>JBBWZU010000429.1:0-2964 GCA_039649225.1 Hyphomicrobiales bacterium
ATCCTGACCATTGCGGCCAACCTCGCTGCGGCCGCGTGCCCGCTGGCCACGCCATCGGGCGACCTGCTGTTCGCGACTGGAGAAACCGGCGGCGCATCCGCGCAAAACGGTCAGCTTGAAGGCCGCACGACCGTTGCGTTCCTGGAGACGGACCGTGGATGAGGCACTACGCGAGCTGGCACGGCTCGCCGGCATCGCGAACGATTGGGTCGACGCGAACGGCATGCGGCAACGCGTTGCCATCGGCTCGTTGCGCACGATCCTGGCGGCGCTCGGATTTCCCTGCGCGACCGCGGCCGATCTCAACGCCAGCCGTGCCAGATTGACGAACGACGTCTCTCATACTCTGCCGCCGCTTGTGACCGCCACGGTGGGCGATCCCATTCGCCTGACCGGCGACGCGGATCGCCAACGCGCGAGCGAAATTGCCTATGAGGATGGCGGCCGCGCCGATGTGACGCTGCAAGCCGCGGATGGCGGGTTCCTGGTCCCCTCGGTCGACCGGCCCGGCTATCATCGGCTTCGCATTGGCGACCGCGAATTGACGTTGGCGGTCGCGCCGCGACGCTGCGTGACCGTCAATGATATCGCGCCGGATCGACGGCCGTGGGGACTGGCGGTCCAGCTCTATGGCCTGCGGCGCGACGGCGACGGCGGCATCGGCGATACCACGGCACTGCGTGCGCTGGCCAAAAACGCGCGGCAATACGGAGCGGACGCGATCGCGCTCAGCCCGACCCATAGTCTGTTTCCCGCCGACCTCACCCGGTACGGACCCTATTCGCCGTCGAGTCGGCTGTTCCTCAATCCGCTCTACGCCGATCCGGCAGACGTGTTCGGACCGCAACGCATCGCGGCCGCCAAGGCTGCCATTGCGGATGGCGGGCAACCGGAAGACTCCGCCTTGATCGACTGGCCGGCGGCGGCACGGGCCAAATACGCGGTGTTCGAGCGGCTGTTTGCGGATTTCGTCACGCACGATCTCGAGCAAGCCGCGCCGACGCAACTTGCCGCCGCGTTTCACGCCTTCGTTCGTGCCGGCGGCGATCACCTGCGTGAGCACGCGCTGTTCGAAGCGCTGCATCACAAGTGGTTCGGAGCGAACAACATCTGGAGCTGGAGCGCGTGGCCGCCGGCGTGGCGCGATCCGGCGAGTGCGACGGTCGCCGACTATGCGGCGGCCGAGGAGCGCGCGGTGCAGTACCGGTGTTTTCTACAATGGATCGCCGACGCCTCGTTCGCGGCCGCGCAGGCCAGCGCCCGCCACGACGGCATGCGCATCGGGATGATCGCGGATCTGGCGATCGGGATGGACCGCGGTGGCAGTCACGCCTGGGCGCGGCAGAGCGACCTGTTGCTGGGCCTGAGCATCGGTGCACCCCCGGATCCGCTCGGGCCGCGCGGCCAGGATTGGGGCCTTACGGGATTCTCGCCCCCGGCGCTGGTCGCAAGCGGCTTTGAGCCCTTCCTGGCAACGCTGCGCGCGGCCCTGCGTCACGCCGGCGGTGTGCGCGTCGATCACGCCATGGGTCTGGCGCGTCTCTGGCTGATCCCGCACGGCGCATCGCCGGCGGACGGCGCCTACCTGAGCTATCCGATCGACGATCTGTTGCGCCTGATCGCCCTGGAGTCGCAGCGTCACCGCGCCATCGTGATCGGCGAGGATCTCGGCACCGTGCCGGGCGGTTTTCGCGGCCGCATGTCGCAGATCGGCATCGCCGGCATGGACGTGCTCTGGTTCACCCGCGACAGGCGCCGTTTTCTGCCGCCCGCCGCATGGCGGCCCGATGCGGTCGCGATGACCAGCACGCACGACCTGCCGACCGTTGCGGGCTGGTGGAAGGGCGCCGACATCGATGCGCGCGAAGCGCTTGGGTTGGCGCCGGACGTCGCGGCCGAGCGCAAGCGGCGTGACAGTGAACGCGCGGTGCTGTGGCGCTCCTTCAAGCGCGCGGGCATCGAGAAAGGGAAACTGCCAACACCGGACGAACCCGATGCGGCAGTGGACGCTGCTGTGCGTTTCGTGGCGAAATCCGCATCCTCGCTGGCGCTGATCCCGATCGAGGATGTGCTCGGCCTGACCGAGCAGCCGAATCTTCCGGGCACGATCGACGAATACCCGAACTGGCGGCAGCGTCTCGACGCGCCGGCATCAACCGTTCTCGACACGCCGGCCGCACGGCCGCGTCTCGATGCACTGCGCGAGCGCGGCCGATGATCCGCGCCACCATGCGGCTGCAATTCCACAATGGCTTCACGTTCGCGGATGCCGAGAAACTGGTGCCGTATTTGGCGGCGCTCGGGATCAGCCACGTCTATGCGTCGCCGATCACGACCGCGCGGCCTGGCTCGATGCACGGCTACGACGTGGTCGATCCAGCGCAGGTCAATCCGGAGCTTGGCGCCGAAGCTGCCCTGCGGCGGCTGGTTGCGGCGTTGCGTGCCGCGGGGCTTGGGCTGATCATCGACATCGTGCCGAACCACATGGCGGCGGTTGTCGGAAACGCCTGGTGGTTCGACGTGCTCAAGCATGGCGCCGCCAGCCGCTACGCCGGATATTTCGATATCGACTGGGATGCCGAAGATCCGGAGCTGTGCCGCAAGGTCCTGCTGCCGGTTCTCGGAAAACCGTTTCGCGACGTGGTCACCGCGGGAGAAATCACGCTTGTCCGCTCCGGTGATGGGTTTGCCGCGCAATACTTCAGCCACATGTTTCCGATTTCGGACCGGCACCGCGGCGAGATTGAACGGCTGGGCCTGCCGGCCTTCGACGCGAAAACGCAGCGCGGCCGGCAGCGCCTTGCCGCATTGGTGCAGGACCAGAACTATCGCCTTGCGTCCTGGCGCGTCGCGAATGACGAAATCAACTGGCGCCGCTTCTTCGACATCAATGAGCTGGTCGGGCTGCGCATGGAAAACCCGGATGCTTTCGAGGATGTCCATGCGCTGGTGTTCCGTCTCTAC
>JBBWZU010000461.1:0-7522 GCA_039649225.1 Hyphomicrobiales bacterium
CCACGCGCCAGGAATATCCCAACGGCATTCCCCAGCTCGGCGCCGACGCGCTGCGGTTCACTTTGGCGGCGATGGCCGCGCAGGGGCGCGACATCAAGCTCTCGATCGCGCGCGTCGAAGGCTATCGCAACTTCGCGACCAAGCTGTGGAATTCGGTGCGCTTCGCCGAGATGAACGAAGCGGCCGTGCCGGCCGGCTTCGACCCGCGGCTTGCGACCGAGACGCTGAACAAGTGGATCGCACATGAGCTTGCGAAAGCCGGGCGGGAGATCACCGCGGCGATCGAGGGCTACCGGTTCAACGAGGCGGCGGGCGCGGCCTATCGGTTCGTCTGGAACGTCTATTGCGACTGGTATCTGGAACTGGTGAAGCCGGTGCTCACCGGCCCCGACAATGCCGCCAAACTGGAAACGCGCGCCATGGTGGCGTGGGTGCGCGACGAGATCCTGAAGCTGCTGCATCCCTTCATGCCGTTCCTCACCGAGGAGCTTTGGCGCGTGACCGCCGAAGGCGTGACGCCGCGTGCAAACCTGCTGGCGCTGGGTCAGTGGCCCGCGCATGACGGGCTCGACAATCCGGCGGCCGAGGCCGAAATCGGCTGGGTGGTGGACCTCGTCACAGCGATCCGTTCGGTGCGCGCCGAGATGAACATCGTGCCGGCAACCCCGCTATTGCTGGTCGGCGCGACCGACGAGACGCGCGCGCGCGCGGACCGCTGGGCCGACTTCCTCAAGCGTCTTGCGCGCGTGTCCGAGATCACGTTCGGCGAAGCGGTGCCGCAAGGCGCCGTGCAGCTTGTCGTGCGCGGCGAGGTGGCGGCACTGCCCCTCAAGGGCCTGATCGACGTCGCGGCCGAGAAGGCGCGGCTGGAAAAGGAAATGTCCAAGGTCGACGCCGATATCAAACGCGTCGACGCCAAGCTCGGCAATCCGGACTTCGTGAAACGCGCGCCCGAAGAGATCATCGACGGCGAACGCGAGAAGCGTGAGGAGGCCGAAGGCCGTCGAGCCAAGATCCTCGAGGCATTGGAGCGGCTGAAAGGCGCGACGTGACCGTCAGGCGGCTGACGAGAATGTTCCTGCTCGGTTTGGCTGTCGCGATGGTCGTGTTTCTCGCCCTGACGCTCGGCACCGCACGCCGCGGCAACCCGGATCTCTATCCGCCCGCCCCAGGGGCGGACAGCGTCGAAATCTTCCTCGTCAATCACGGCTATCACACCGGAATCGTATTGCCGCGCGCCGCAACCGCCGACATCGCCGCGCGCCGCGGGCTGGGAGCGCTGATCGCCATCACGGCGCGCTTTGCGGCTTTCTCGTCCCTGGAGATCGGTTGGGGCGACGAAGGGTTCTATCGCTTGGCTCCGACGATCCGCCATGTGACCGTTTCGCTCGCACTGCGCGCGCTGTTCTGGCCGGGCAATCCATCCGTGATCCATGTCGTTGGCGTCAATGAAAGTCCGGCGATGGTTTTTGTGAAGGCGGACGTGGTCCCGATCCGCGTCTCGGCTGAGGGGTTTGCCCGCATGCTGGCGATGCTCGACGCAACCTTCGCTCGCACGCCGCACGGCGAACTGCTGGACCTCGGGCCCGGACTCTATGGGACGAGTCTTTTCTATCGGGCGGTCGGCGCATTCCACATCTTCAATGTCTGCAATCACTGGATCGCGCGGCTGCTCGACGCCGGCGGAGTTCCGACATCGCCGGTCCTCGCGATTGCGCCGCCGGGCCTGTTGCTCGACTTGCGCTGGCGCTCCGGACTTCGTTCCTTGCGGTCCGTGCGTGGGGAAGAGGTACGATGAAGCGACGTCCGCCCGGCAAGCCGCTGCTGCGCGCGCTGGTGCGGCCGCCTCACACCGATACCACGGGACGGAAGGGATGGTTCGAACCTTTCGCCCATGCGCAGCCGCACGCGGTGCGCCGTCTTGATCTGACGATCGCCGGATGGCCCACGGCCGCCCGTCCGTTGCGCATCGCGTTCCTGTCGGACTTCCACGCCGGCTCGCATACCGGCGATCTTGCGCGCCTTGGCGCCATCATCAGCGAGGCCGCGGCATGCAAGCCGGACCTGGTGCTGCACGGCGGCGACTTCGTGAACATGCAGATGTTCGGCGGCGGACGGCTCGCGCCGCGCGCGATCGCCGCGGTCCTCGCCCGGCTCGATGCGCCGCTCGGGCGCTTCGCGGTCCTCGGCAACCACGACTACGTTCACGGGCCCGATGAGGTTCGCGCCGCATTGGAGCGCGAGGGAATTGCGCTGCTCGACGATGAACGCCGCACACTCTCCCATGACGGCCACGCCATCGACCTGATCGGGCTGCCCGATGCCCGCAGGCTGAGGAGCCAAGGAAAGGCGCTGTTGGCGGGCTTGTCGAACCAGCGCGCGACGATCGTGCTCACCCACGACCCGTTCTGGTTCGCGCATGTGCCGGCCGGGCCGCATCTGACGCTGGCGGGCCATACCCACGGCGGGCAAGTCGTATTGCCGTTCGTCGGCGCGCTGGTCAACGCGAGCCTCGCGCCGCTGCGCTGGTCCTATGGGCTGATCGAGGAAAGCGGGCGGCGCATGTATGTCACCAGCGGCCTCGGGACGAGCGGAATACCCTTGCGCATCGGCATGCCGCCTGAATACGCGATTTTGGATATCTCGAGCGATCGAAAATTGAATCCGTAGGCGGGCAAAGGCGCGCTTGCGCCATGCCCGCCAATGCGCAATGGCGGGCACGCGCTACGCGCTTTGCCCGCCCTACATCTTCACGTCGCTGATCTGCACCACCGGCTGCGCGTCGGTGTAGTTCGGGATGTCGCCCATGATTTCGGCCGCGTGTGGACCGAAGGCGGCCTGGAACGCCTCGACCGAGTCGAAATGGAGGTTGCAGATGCACTGATAGGTGGCATTCGTTCCCGGTGCGCCACCCGCGAGGCCCTTTTCGATATCGACTTTCTTCATGGCCGGACTCAACAGCTTCTGGATCAGCGGCGTGTGCTTGTTGAGGTAATAGTCCCAGTCGAACTTCGCCGATTGCGGATAGAACACGCCCACCTTGATCATCGCGGCCTCCCTGATTTTTTGATCGAACGACTTGTATCAGATCGCACTGGGCCACGAACCTCACGGTTTCATGATCGGAACGGCTTGCTCCAGAACCGCGATCCCGCGAGCCCGTAGCGCCACGGCAAGTCCACTGCCTTGGTGAGGCCGATGCGCTGCCCCGCGACGACCTCGATATCGCCGGTCCGTTCGCGCAGCTCAAACGGCGCGGCATCGAGCGCGAGACCGTTGTGCGCATGCGTGATGCCGAGCGCCTCGGTCAGCCGGCCAGGGCCGGAGCAGAGGAGTCGTGGGTCCGCGGTGCGGCGGCGCCGATGCATCGCGGCGAGGCCTGCGGTCGGCTCGAGCGCGCGTATCAAAACGGCGCTGGCCGAGCCTACGCCCTCGCACACGAAGTTCACGCACCAGTGGATGCCGTAGGAGCGGTAAACATAGGCATAGCCGGCTGGGCCGAACATCACGGCGTTGCGTGGCGTCTGTCCGTTGTAGGAGTGCGCGGCCGGCTCGGTGTGGTGATAGGCTTCGACCTCCACGATGATGCCGCCGGCGCCGTCGAACAGCAGCGTCGCGCCGATCAGCTCGGGCGCGACCTCGTGGACGCTGCGGTCAAAGAAGCTCTTGCGCAGCTTGCGCGGTTTCATGGCATGCTCGACGGGAAGGGACGTGAACGGTTAGTCTTACACCATGCGAATTTTCCTTGCAGGCGCCGGCGGCGCCGTCGGACGGCGGCTGACGCCGCTGCTCGTTCTCATGCGCCACGAGGTCACCGGGACGACGCGCTCGCCCGACAAGGCGGGCGCGATCGAGGCGATGTGCGCGCGGCCGGTCGTGGTCGACGTCTACGACGCGGATGCCTTGAAGGCCGCCGTCGTGGCGGCGCGGCCGGATGTGTTGATCCATCAATTGACCGATTTGCCGAGCGCGCCGGGAACGCCGGGATATGAGGATGGACAGAAGCGCAACGTGCGCCTGCGCCGCGAGGGCACGCGCAATCTGATGGACGCCGCGCAGGCGGCGGGCGTCCGGCGCGTGATCGCGCAGAGCGCCGCGTTCGCCTATGCGCCGGGCCAGACCCCGCGGCATGAGTCCGATCCGCTCGATGTCGACGCGGAGGGGATCCGCCGCGAGACGGTCGGCGGCGTGAAGGCGCTCGAGGAGGCCGTGCTTGGCGCACCGGGCGTCACCGGCATCGTGCTGCGCTTTGGCTACTTCTATGGCCCCGGCACCTGGTACGAGGCGGCCGCGCGCCGGCCCTCGATCCATATCGACGCGGCGGTGCACGCAACGCTGCTGGCACTCGATCGTGGCTCGCCCGGCATCTACAACATCGCCGAGGATGACGGCACCGTGTCGATCGTCAAGGCGCGCGCGCAACTGGGGTTCGATCCCGCCATCAGGCTGGACGCATAAATCAAGAACAACGAGGAAACCAGATGCCCAACCCGCGCTGGAAGATCAAACCCGCTGGCTCGACCTGGGGCGATTTCGGCCCCGACGATCAGCTTGGGCGGCTCAATCTGGTGACACCCGAGAAGGTCAAGCAGGGCGTTGCCGAGGTGAAGGAGGGCCTCAGCTTCTGCCTGTCGATGCCACTCGACTATCCGGGCGGCAATATTCTCAATCCGCGCCGCAGTCCGCCGGTGCTCTCGCCGACACAGCGCAACGGCAAGGCGAACATGACCTACCCGCTGTCGCGCGAGGATCCGCGGGCGGTCGATGTCGTGTGTGACGATGTCGTGCTGCTGACGCTGCAATATTCGACGCAGTGGGATTCGCTGGCCCATGTCGGCCAGGAGTTCGATGTCGACGGCGACGGCAGGCCCGAGATGGTGTTCTACAACGGCTATCGTGCCGGCGAGCACATCGCAGGTCCGGTCGACTACCGCGGCGGCAAGGAGACCGCCCTCGGTGCGCACAAGGGAGCGATCAGGCTCGGCATCGAGAACATGGCGGTGTCCTGCGTGCAGGGCCGCGCCGTGATGATCGACCTGCATGCGCATTACGGCCGCGAGCGCCGGATGGTCGGTTACGAAGACCTGATGGGCATTCTGGAGAAGGACAAAGTGACGGTGGAGCAGGGCGACTTCGTCTGCCTGCGCACCGGCTTCGACCGCATGCTGCTCGAATTCAACCGTCAGCCGGACGAGTCGGTGCATCATCTCTGCCCCGTGCTCGATGGCCGCGACGGCCGGCTGCAGCAATGGGTCACCGACACCGGGTTGGTCGCGCTGATCTCGGACAACTACGCCGTCGAGGCGCATCCCGCGCGGCCGTGCGACGAGCATGCCGACCATTGCGCCGCGCTGCCGCTGCACGCGCACTGCCTGTTCCGGTTGGGCGTCTATCTGGGGGAAATCTGGTACCTCAGCGAACTGGCCGACTGGCTGCGCGCGCGCAAGCGCAATCGCTTCCTGCTGACCGCGCCGCCGCTACGGCTGCCCGGCGCGGTCGGCTCGCCGGCGACGCCGGTTGCGACGGTTTGAACCTGAACGGCTGAATCGGCGCTATTTCCACGGACTTGCGAGGTATCGCGGCGCTGCGTAAGTAAGGGGTCGGAAAGGCTCCTGATGGCCGTCATCATCGATACGCTGGCTTCGCGCCCGCGCCACCCCGAAAAGGCGCACCGGCCCGACTCGGCCGTGCTGCGCAAACCGGACTGGATCCGCGTCAAGGCGCCGGTTTCGCGCGGCTATGGCGAGACGCAGCGCATCGTCAAGGAGAACGGCCTGCACACGGTGTGCGAGGAGGCCGGCTGCCCCAATATCGGCGAGTGCTGGGACAAGAAGCACGCGACCTTCATGATCATGGGCGATACCTGCACGCGCGCCTGCGCGTTCTGCAACGTGAAGACCGGCCTCCCGGGCGCGCTCGATCCGAACGAGCCGGCTTATGTCGGCGAGGCGGTCGCCAAGCTCGGGTTGAACCACGTCGTCATCACGTCGGTCGACCGCGACGATCTTGCCGACGGCGGCGCCCGGCATTTCGCCCAGACCATCGCGGCGATCCGCGCTGCGGCGCCCGCGACCACGGTCGAAATCCTCACCCCCGACTTCCTGCGCAAGGACGGCGCGATCGCGACCGTCGTCGCGGCGCGCCCTGACGTATTCAACCACAACCTCGAAACCGTCCCGTCGAAGTATTTGACCGTGCGTCCGGGCGCGCGCTACTTCGCCTCGCTGCGCCTGTTGCAGCAGGTCAAGGAACTCGATCCGCAGATGTTCACCAAGTCCGGCATCATGGTCGGCCTTGGCGAAGAACGGAACGAGGTGCTGCAATTGATGGACGACCTGCGCGCCGCGGACGTCGACTTCCTCACCATCGGGCAATATTTGCAGCCGACGCGCAAGCATCACGAGGTGATGCGCTTCGTGACGCCGGACGAGTTCAAGGCCTACGAGACCGTCGCCTACGCCAAGGGCTTCCTGATGGTGTCGGCCTCGCCGCTGACGCGCTCCTCGCACCATGCGGGCGACGATTTCGCGCGGTTGAAGGCGGCGCGCCACGCGCAGCGCGGCCGTTGAGGCGGCGCGCATGCGGCGCGTGCTGGTGATGGGGTGCTCCGGCTCGGGCAAGTCGACATTCGGGCGAGCCTTGGCCGGGAAGCTTGGCTTGCCGTTCGTCTCGCTGGATCAGTTGTTCTGGCAGCCGGGCTGGCGTGAACCGAAGATGGAAGACTTCACGGCGAAAGTGGCGCGCGCGGCCGAAGCACCCGCCTGGGTGATCGACGGCAACTACACGTGCCATGGCGCGGGCGAACTGCGCCGTGAGCGCGCCGACACGGTCGTCTGGTTCGATCTGCCGCGATGGATGTGCGTCGCCGGCATATTCAAACGGATCGTCACGACCTACGGCACCGTTCGTCCTGAAATGGCGCCCGGTTGCCCCGAGCAAGTGGACTGGGAGTTTTTCAGATACGTGTGGACCTATCGAGCGGTGCAGCGGCCGAAATTGCTGGCGTATTTCGCGGCGTTGCGCGCCGATCAGCGGCTCGTGACCTTCACGGCGCGCGCGCAGGCGGCTGATTTCATCGCGCGAGAGGCCGCCTGATGCCGCAGTTCCGCACCATGCGGCGCGTGCGTCACAGCGCCGAAAAGATGTTCGATCTGGTCGCGGACGTCGAGCGCTATCCGCAATTCGTGCCGCTGTGCCGATCGCTGCGCGTGCGCAAGCGCAACGCCGGCGAAGATGGCAGGGAGACCCTCGTCGCCGACATGACGGTCGCCTACAAACTGATCCACGAGACCTTCACCAGCCGCGTCACACTCGACAAGCCGAACCTGAAAATCGCCGTCGCCTATCTCAACGGCCCGTTCAGCCATCTCGACAATCGCTGGACCTTCAAGCCCACCTCGGAGACAAGTTGTGAGGTCGAGTTCTTCATCGACTACGCGTTCAAGAGCCGGATTTTGGGCGTGCTGATGGGCGCGATGTTCGATGCCGCCTTCCGCCGCTTCGCCGAGGCATTCGAACGCCG
>JBBWZU010000819.1:0-2739 GCA_039649225.1 Hyphomicrobiales bacterium
ACGAGGCGGCCGAACGCATGACGGCGATCGCCGAGCTGGCGCGGCGCTTTCCCAAGGCGCGCATCGTGTTCTCCGGCGGCTCCGGCCGCATCATCTTCGACGGCGTGTCGGAGGCCTCGCTCGCCGCGCGCCTGTTTGCGAGCTTCGGCATCGCCAAGAAGCGGATCGCGCTCGAGGACAAGTCGCGCGACACCGACGAAAACGGACGCTTCACCAAGGAGCTGGTGCAGCCCAAGCCCGGCGAGCGCTGGCTGCTGGTGACCTCGGCGCATCACATGCCGCGCGCGATCGGCGTGTTTCGCGCCGCCGGGTTTCCGGTCGAGGCCTTTCCGGTCGATTACCGCACGCGCGGCGCGATCGACCTGTTGCGACCGTTCGCGACGCTGGGCGACGGCCTGCGCCGCACCGACACCGCGATGCGCGAATGGGTCGGGCTCCTGATCTATCGCATCGTGGGCCGGACCGACGCGTTGTTTCCTGCGCCGTAGTGGGCAAGTCCTTCCCCCTGCAAGTCACTTCGCCCTGCAAGTCACTTCCCCTTGATCGGCGCTGAAGCACGTTGACACGGCGCAGCCTGAATCCGACCGTCTCATTGCAAACAGCGCCCGGCGACAAGACCGGGCCGCAACGAGGAGGCGACCCATGAAGACGCGATATCTCGTGCTGCTTTCGCTCGCATTCGCCATCACATCCGCCATGACATCCGGCGCGGCCTTCGCGCTCGAAGGCGGCGTGCGCAGCGCGCCCGCCAAGGAGATCGGCGTGCCGACCGCCGACGTCAGCCCGCAGGCGCAGGCTTTGATCGGCGCGCCGCTGCCGCCGTTCTGGAACGCGCATCCGAAGGATGCCGCCGAGTGGAAGGCGCTGATCAAGACGCGCGCCGACGCGATCGTCGCGACGCTGCCGGGCCTGCGCGAGAAGCTCGGCGTCAAGTCCGAGCAGGTCACGGTCGGCGGCGTGAACGCCTATATCCTCACCCCCGACAATATCCCGGAGGCCAACCGCGACCGCCTGCTGGTGCATGTGCATGGTGGCGGCTACGTGTTCGCGCCGGCCGAGAGCGCGACCCGCGAAGCCGTGCTGATGGCCGGGTTCGGCAGGTTCAAGGTGATCTCGATCGACTACCGCATGCCGCCGGATTTTCCCTATCCGGCCGCGATGGATGACGCGATGGCGGTGTGGAAGGAGGTCGTCAAGACCAGCGACCCGAAGAAGATGGCGATCTTCGGCACCTCGACCGGCGGCGGCATGACGCTCGCGATGGTGCTGCGCGCCAAGCAGGAAGGGCTGCCGCTTCCCGCCGCGACCGCGCCGGGCACGCCGTGGTCCGACATGACCAAGACCGGCGATACCTTCTTCACCAATGAGAAGATCGACAACATTCTGGTCAGCAATGACGGCTGGCTCGGCGATGCCGCCAAGCTCTACGCCAACGGCCATGACCTGAAAGACCCGCAGCTTTCGCCGATCTACGGCGACTTGTCGGGCTTTCCGCCGACCATCCTGACCTCGGGCACGCGCGATTTGTTCCTGTCCAACACCGTGCGGGTGCATCGCAAGCTGCGCCAGGCCGGCGTGGTCGCGGACCTGCACGTGTTCGAGGGGCAGTCGCATGCGCAATATGCCGGCGATCCCGACGCGCCCGAGACCAAGGAGCACTTCGGCGAGCTGGCGAAGTTCTTCGACAAATATTTGGGGAAGTAGCACCACAACACCGCCCTCATCCTGAGGAGGCCGCCATAAGCGCGTTTACGCGCGTCTGCGACGCGCTATGGCGGCCGTCTCGAAGGATGGCCGCAAACTCGGCGTGCCCAGCCCTCGTGCTTCGAGACGCGCGGCTTGACGCCGCGCTCCTCAGCATGAGGGCTTCACCACGGCACTTCAATCCTGCCGCGGCGCCGTGATCCGGTACACGCCCTTGAAGTCGCGCGGGTCGACCGCCTTGCCCTTGCGCAAAATGACGGCGCGTCCCTGTTCGGCGAGCGCGACCGCGACTCGGCGGATCGGCGCCATCAGCGGACCCCAGCCGTCCGGATGCGGGCCGCCGAGCGCGCGCGCGGCCTCCTGCGGATCGACGGTCTTGCCCGGGCCATGCTCGGCGATCAGGCGCAGCAGAACCGCCTCGATGGCGCTCGGATCGGGACGCGTCGGGCTTCCGGTCTCCATGCGGCGAGCCATTGCGTATTCGCCGCGGACGCACAAGGGCGTTCGGAATTTTTCGCGGCGGGTTTTTGAAGTTGCTGCGCGATTTTCGCGGCGCAACTAAAGGTTGGCAAATCGCGCGATCGTCTGGCAGACTGGATTCGGTCGCTGAACCGCGGGGAGCCCCATCATGAACCGGTATGGATCTGCGCTGAGCGTGCTGCTCGGCGCCGCCCTTGGCTTCGCGATCATCGCTCCCTCACAGGCCGCCGATCTGAAGGTTGGCAAGCTGCCGCCGATCTGCGCCAAGCTTGACGTCGATCCGGAGGATTCGGAGCCGATGCAGACGGTGAGCCTGCCGCCGGACCACACCTGCAAACCGCGGATCAAGAACGGCCTGCCATTGCCTGATCCGACCTGCAGTCCGGGCGCGATCAATCCGACGCTGACCTTGGCGGTGCTCAAGACCAAGGGCTTCACCACCAAATGCGTGCGCGACCAGGCGTCCTCGCCGCACGAGAAGCAGCAGACCTATGCCTGGTACAAGATCAAGAAGCCGGCGAACAACAGCGGCCAGACGCAGACCTGCGAGCTGGA
>JBBWZU010000484.1:0-2781 GCA_039649225.1 Hyphomicrobiales bacterium
CGCAATAACGGGATCACATTGCCGGCGAAACCGTGAACGGGCCCGAGCCAATGGTCCTTGGCACCATAAAGATCTTGTGTCCAAAGTTGACCTTGCGGCGTGTCCTCCAGATCGCCCAACAGTCGAGCCGCCTGCATTTCGAACAGGCCGCGCCATCGCGATTCCCGTGTCATCTCGGCCATGTGGATTGCGGCCAGCATGGACCCGGGCATGCCCCACATCAGCTCTCGGATCGGCAGTCCATTATTTGCCTCTGCGCGCGAATGCACCAGATCAGCCAGGACTGGTGTGGGTGCCAAGCGCATGGCGACAAGTGCCGCACCCATGTCACCGAAGAGCAGCGAGCCATGTTTCGCGTAGTCGGCCGGCGAATTGCTTTCGAAAGCCGTGATGGTCCGCTCCAGAAGCTTCGGCAGCACAGGGCGAAAATCTTCAGAGACGCGGGTCGCACCGACACGGTGCAAATAATCCAGCGCCCATATCACACCGGCCGCACCCCAGTAGAAACTTGGGTTGCCGTCGTCCACGCCGCCGTCATTAGGGTGAGCCGGCCAGAACCTGTCGGGATCGAAATGGTCGATTGCATCGGCCGCAATTTCTTCGATCGCAGCCTGGACAGCCAATTCACTCCAGGTGTCATGTGTAAGCGGACGATGACGGCCGAGGACAATCATGCCTGAGGACCTCCCGAGCGTGATCCATCTTGTTCTTCAGACGCAGGGAAGCAAGGATCGCACGATGAGACGCAATGTATCCAAAAGCGTAACGTACACAATCCGGTCTTCGAGGTCATGACGAGCGTTTGCGCGCTGTGCCAAAGTGGTCTACGCGGCACGTTGGAGATGCCACGTTGGCAATTCGAGGCAGACGGCGGAGCGGTCATTGCAGGACTTCGTTTATCAGCGGCCCGAAACCATCGGGGAGGCCATCGTGGCGATGCGCGCGGACGGTGCGCGGGCGCTCGCCGGCGGGACCGATCTCGTGCCGCAGTTGCGCGAGGGACGGCGCCGGGCCGCCCACATCGTCGACCTGAAGCATATTCGGGAGATGACGGCGATCACGATGTTACCTGACGGCAGCGTGTCAATCGGTACGGCGGCGTCGGCGACGGCCGTCGCGCGGCATGCGGCCGTTGCGACCGGGTACCCAGCCGTTGCGGAGTCCGCGTTGCTGATCGGAGGCGTGCAGGTCCAGAACCGGGCGAGCCTCGGCGGCAATATCTGCAATGCGGCGCCGTCGGCTGACGGCGTGCCGGCGCTCATCTGCCATGGAGCGCAGGCCCTGATTGCGGGCCCCAAGGGCACGCGCGAGATGCCGGTCGAGGACATCTTCGCGGGGCCGGGCCGCACGATACTCGAGCCAGGCGAACTCATGGTTGCGATCCGGCTGCCGCCGGTCGCGTCAGGCGCGGCCGGAGCCTATCGGCGCTTTACGCCGCGGCGGGAGATGGATATCGCGGTCGCGGGAGCGGGCGCCTGGCTGAGGCTCGGCGCGGATGGCTCCATCGCGGAAGCGCGGCTGGCGCTCGCCTCGGTCGCGCCGACGCCGATCCGAGCGCCGACGGCCGAGCGAAGGCTCGTGGGCGAGCGGCCGAGCGGCGTGCTGTTCGAGGAGGCCGGTCGGCTCGCCGCGCAGGATGCGCGGCCGATCTCGGATGCGCGTGGCTCCGCCGGCTATCGCGGCACGCTGGTGGCCGTGTTGATGGCACGCGCGCTCGCCGATTGCGGCCGCAGGCTTGGTCTAAAGGTCGCGGTCGCATGAAGGCGCTTTTGAATTGCACCATCAACGGCGAGGACCACGGCGTTCTTGCGGACACGCGTGACACGCTGCTCGATCTCCTGCGCGATCGGCTCGGTCTGACCGGCACCAAGGAGGGCTGCGGCAACGGCAACTGCGGCACCTGCACGGTGCTGATGGACGGTGCGCCCATCAATGCGTGCCTGGTGCTGGCGGTCGAGGTGCCGGGGCGGGCCATCACGACGATCGAGGGCCTTGCTGCCGGCGGCGCGTTGCATCCTCTGCAGCAGGCGCTGGTGGAGCATGGCGGCGCGCAATGCGGCTTCTGCACGCCGGGCATCGTGCTCGCCGCCAAGGCGCTGCTCGACGCGAACCCGAGCCCGAGCGAGGCGCAGATCCGCCACGCCATCGCGGGCAATCTGTGCCGCTGCACCGGTTACGGAAAGATCGTCGATGCGATTGCGGCCGTGGCCGCGCGAGGGCCTGGCCGATGACGGATGGCGCAGTCGAAATCAACGCGTCGCCGGCGCTCAAGGTGATCGGCCGGCGGCTGCCGCGGGTCGATGCGCGCGAGCGCGTCACCGGCGAGGCGCGCTACCCCGCGGACCTTGCATTGCCGGGAATGGTGCATGCGAGAATGCTGCGCAGCCCGCATGCGCATGCGCGCATTCTCCGCATCGATACCACCCGTGCGGCGGCGCTCAGTGGCGTGCTGGCCGTGGTGAGCTCTACGGATTTCCCCGAGCTGCCGGTCGGCGCCACGATCCCGATGGGCGAGACCGGCTACGACATGTGGATGGTGGCGCAGATCAACATGGCGCGCCGCAAGGTGTTCTGGGTCGGGCAGCCGGTCGCGGCCGTCGCCGCCGTGGACGTTCATGTGGCGGAGGCGGCCCTGGCGCTGATCGATGTGGACTACGAACCGTTGCCGGCCGTGCTCGATATTGCGGCGGCGATGGCCGCGGATGCGCCGGTCCTGCACGAGCATGTCTTCACCAAGGGCATCGAGCCGCGGCCGCGAACACCGGGCAATGTCTGCTCGCG
>JBBWZU010000500.1:0-3797 GCA_039649225.1 Hyphomicrobiales bacterium
CAATGTCGCGGAAGTAGAAATGACGGAAGATGCGGTCGAACTCGGTCATGTAGATGTCGGCGACGCGCGTGTCGCCGCGCACCAGCAGCATGTTCTCGTCGTTCTGCAACAGCGAGCCGGATGAGAAATTGGCCGAGCCCGAGCACACCAGCGGATCGTCCGACAAGGGATCGATCAGCAGGAACTTGGTGTGCACGAAGAACACGAAGCCGTCGTTGCTGGGGCGGAAATGCTCCTCAGCGAAGAACCACTTGTCGAGCGCGAACTCCTTGATCGGCACGCGCGCGGTCGGCTTGCCGTCCTTCATGCGGTAGAGTTCGCCGAGCGGCACGCCGTAGGACAGGATCACGCGGTTGAAGTCGGCCGTGAGCGTCTTCTTCTGCGCGTCGGGGACCGGCTTTTCCAAGAGCACGAAGCGCATCTGGTCGCGCTTTTTCGCCACCGGATCGATCAGCTCCTTGGCTATGCCGAAGGCGGCGGTAAACCACACCGAATTTGCCGCATCGAGCATGCGCCGCCCGTACCAGCCGAGCATCTCGGCCTTTTGGCGCGGCGAGAACAGCCGCGCGACGGAGTTTTCGGCAATGACCTCGAGCGGGTTCGGCGTCAGCGTGGCGAGCTTACCGCGTGCATCCTTGAGCTCCGGGTCCGTCTTCACGATCTGCCAGAACGCAAGATATTGCCGGGCGGTCTCGGCGTCGGCCACGCGGTGGCCGACATTGGTCTGGCCGAGGAAGCCCGACGGCGTGAAATTGGTCGAGCCGGTCCACACCTCCACCGGATCGGTGCCGCCCTTCAGCCGCACGATGAACTTGTTGTGCGGGATTTTGGTTTTCGAGCGCCGAAAAGTGATCTTCTGGTCGTCGATCGGAAGGCCGGCGGCCTTCATGGCGGTCTCGTTCGGCGCGCCTTTGGCGTCGGTCGTGTCGTGATAGACGATCTGCACGTCGATGCCCTTGTCGATCAGGGCCTTGAGGGCATTCAGGATCGGCGGGTAGGTGAATTCGTAAGCCGCAACGCGCAACGCGTCGCCCGGCTTGGTTTCATTGATGTAGCCAAGGGCGGCCTCGAGCAGGCCGCGCGACAGCCATTGGACCGTCGGGTCCTTCGGATCGTTGATATCCTGCGGCGGCTTATTGCCGAATTCCTCGGAAAACTTCTGGCTCGCAATGGCGCCGCGGTTGAACCACACGCCGTGCTTCGTGCTCGCGTCCCACTCCGTCTCGGTGGTGACCTCGACCTTGATCTCGTCGTTGGGATCGGTGGTCAGCGCGCCGGGCTCGCCGTACATCGGCTGGATGCGGAACCGGTAGGCTGTGCCTGGGAAAGCCGCATAGTCGCCCCACAGGAAACTCTGCACCGGAAACTTGTCGGTGTAGAACGCCGCCGGCTTTGAGGGATCGTTCGGGTCATGGGCGTTCTTCGGGTCGGGCACCACCGACTTGAACACTTTCTGCGAGCGCAGGAATTTCGCACCCTTGCTGCCCGCGCCGACCATCTCGCGCTCGAACGCGAAACCCTTCAGGCCTTTGCGCAGTGCCTCAGGGCAGTTGAGGGCGAGCAGGACCGTATGGGTGCCGCTGATGGCCTTGGCCTCAAAGCCCCGGCTGGTTGGTGTGGATTTGACCCGCATCGTATCCTCCCATGAGACTGCACGCAGCCTAGCGCGAGAATACAATCATTGATAGATGACAGCCGGGCAACAGCCGGGCGCGAGCGCGGCTTTCGCGACTCCACGGGTTTGTCCCCGCGGAATTCAGTTCACCTTGATGTCCGCCGCCTTGATCACTTGCCCCCAGCGCGCCAGGTCGCTGTCGATCTGGGCCTTGAACTGCGCCGGCGTATTGCCGACGGGCTCCATGATTTGCGCTGCGAACTTCGCCTTGAGCTCGGGCGAGTTGAGCACCTCGGCCACCTCGCGCTGGATCGTCTTCACCACGGCGTCAGGCGTGCCGGCGGGCGCGATCAGGCCGTTCCAGGCGTCCGCCTCGACGTCGATGCCGCTCTCCTTCAGGGTCGGCACGTTCGGCAGCAGCGGCGAGCGCTTCGCCGTGGTCACGGCCAGCATCTTCACGGCGCCGGATTCGACATGCGGCATGACCGAGATCGCCGGCATCACCGCCATCTGCACGTCGCCGCGGATCACGGCCGTCATCGCCTGCGGCGAGGAGCCGTAGGGAACGTGCACCAGCCGGGCATTGCTCTTCTGCGCGATCGCCTCCATCGCCAGATGCGAGAGCGAGCCGTTGCCGATCGAGCCGAAATTGAATTTGCCTGGATCCTTTTTGATCAGCGCGACCAGCTCGGCGACGCTGTTCACCCCAAGGCTGGCCGGAACCGTCAGCGCGCTCGGCTGCGTGGTGAGCATGGTGATCAGCGCGATATCGTGGAACGGATCGTAGGGCATCTTGGAGAACAGCAGCGTGTTGATCGCCAGCGGCCCGCCGATCGAAACGCCGATCGTGTAGCCGTCGGGCTCGGCCTTGGCGACCGCGTCGGTTCCGGTCATGCCGCTCGCGCCCGCCTTGTTCTCGACGACGAAGTTCTGGCCGAGCCGCTGCTGCAGCCGGTCGGCAACCAGCCGGGCGATCGTGTCGGGGGTCGCGCCAGCGGCGAACGGCACGATGATGCGCACGGCCTTGGCCGGCCAATTCTGCGCGCCGGCCGGCGCGATGGTGCACAGCCAGAACAGCGTCAGCGACAAGGCCTTGGCGAGCATGCCCTTCATATTTCCTCCCGAAACGCCCCATGACGGGCGCCTATTAGCGGCTTCTTGTAGCCGGTTCTCGGCCCATATGTTCGCCGGCGCTCCGCGACGTCAAGCGCGCGTGCTCCACTCTTGCGTGCGGTGGCGGCATCGCCTCTACTCGAAGGTTCCATAGTTCGGAGCAGCTTCAATGGGCCTCGCGATCCTCATTCTTGGGCTTGTCCTTTTCCTCGGCGCGCATGTCTTTGTTTCGCTGCGCGCGGAACGCGCCAAGTTCATCGAAAGGTTTGGCGATAGCGCCTACAAGTGGGTGATTTCGCTGGTTTCGGCCGCCGGCCTCATTGTCATCGGCTGGGGCTTTGCGCAGTATCGCGCGACCGGCTGGATCGATATCTGGTACCCGCCGTCCTGGACGCGCCACGTCACCGTCGCGCTGGTCTGGCCGGCGATCATCTGCATCACGGCGGCCTTCATTCAAGGCCGGATCAAACGCGCGCTCAAGCACCCGATGATCGTCGGCGTAAAACTGTGGGCCGTGGCGCACCTGATCTCGAACGGCGACCTTGGATCGATCATCCTGTTCGGGTCGATCCTGGCCTGGGCGGTCTATGACCGGATCTCGTTCAAGTTCCGCACCGATGACGGTGCCTCGCCGCTCGCAGGCGTGCTGCCGGCCGGCATGAGCGATGCGACCAAAGACATTCTTGCCGTCGTGCTCGGGACCGTTATCTACCTTGCGCTGGGATTCTGGTTCCATCCATACGTGATCGGCGTGCCGGCGTTCGGAAGATAGATTGCGGGAGATCGAAATGTCGGTTCAGGACGAGATCAAGCGCATCACGGCTCCCGACATCCGGGGGCGCAAGGGTGGCAAGCCGATCGTCTCGCTGACGTCCTATCATGCCCACACGGCGCGCCTGCTCGACCGGCATTGCGACTTCATTCTGGTCGGCGATTCGCTCGGCATGGTGATGCACGGGCTGGAATCGACCGTGCCGGTCACGCTCGAGATGATGATCCTGCAGGGGCAGGCGGTGATGCGCGGCACCCGGCGCGCGCTGGTCGTGGTCGATCTGCCGTTCGGCTCCTA
>JBBWZU010000507.1:0-9793 GCA_039649225.1 Hyphomicrobiales bacterium
AGCGCGCTCGCCAAGGAGCTCGGCTCCGAGGGCAAGGACGTGATCGTCAGCCAGGTCGTGCCGTTTCCGTGGGACGCTTCGCTGCAGGTCGTCGCCGACTATCAGGCCGCCATCAAGCCGGCCGGCGGCCAGCCGGACTTCGTCACGCTCGAAGGCTATCTCGCCGGCCGTCTCGCCATCGCGGCGCTCGACAAGGCCGGCGCGGACGTCACGCGCGAGGGCCTCATCAAGGCGATCAAGGAGACCGGCAAGTTCGACATCGGCGGCCTGCCGATGACGTTCTCGGCGGAGAAGAACGAAGGCCTCGACAAGGTGTTCCTCACGGTGATCCAGGCCGACGGTTCGTTCAAGGCGATCGAGAAGCTGGTCAAGGTGTCGGCCAAGGACTGAAGGCGCGGCACGGCTGTGACGATTGCGCCCGGCCTCCTTATCAGGCTCGGCGCGCTTTCTTTGGTGGGGGAAGTGGCGGTTTTGCCGTCAAAGAGACTGGGGTTGATCCATGAGTGAAGTCCTGTCCGGCGCACAAGCGCCCGCCGCCGCAACCAACGACGTCCGGCGCGCCAAGTTCGGCATCAAGGTCCGCCTGCAGCTCGCCTTCGGCGCCGTCGCGGTGATGACGGTCGTGGCCGCCGCCGTCGCCATCATGTCGTTCTCGGAAACCGAACGCGGCTTTCAGCAGGTGTCGACCCGCGAAGTGCCGATGATGACCGATGCGTTGCGCATGTCGGTGGCTTCGGGCGAAATCTCGACGGCCGCGGCACGCTACGTATCCGCCAAGACTTCGGACGACCGCAAGCTGATCGCCGCGCAGATCGCAACGCGCTCGCGCGACCTCGACCAGATCATGGACCGGCTGCGCGTCGGACAGGGCAACGCCGCCGGCTTGACCATCGCCGAGCCGATGGCCAAGAAGCTGAAGGAAAACCTCAAGGCCCTGGAGCTGGCGATCTCCGAGCGCACCGATCTCAGCGACAAGCTCGCCGCGCGCCTCGAAGCGCTGCACAAGATCCACGGCGCGATCAGCGAGAGGCTGACCCCGATCGTCGACGACAGCTATTTCGAGGTCGTCACCACGGCCGAAGATGTCGGCCAGAGCGGCGACATCACGGTGCGCAATCTGGTGCAGGGCGGCATGCAGGTGATGCAGGCGATGATCGAGGTTTCCGCCGAGACCAATCTGGTCACCGGCCTGCTCACCGCCGGCACGCTCACCAATCAGCCGGGCATCCTTGCGCTGCTGGAAGACCGTTTCACGGCTTCGGCGCGGCGCGCCGAAAAGCAGCTCGCAAAGCTTCCGGCGGGCACCAAGTTCGAGCCGCTGAAGGAAAAAGTGCGCGGGCTGGCCAAGCTTGCGGACTTCAAGCCGCGCCAGGAAGGCAACGATAGCGAGCGTTTGCAGCAGGTGTTTCGCGCGCACGAGCAACTCAACAACCTGCTGATCGGCCTGATCGACGACCTCAACTTCGACGTTGTCACGCAGGGCGAAGACGCCGTCAAACGCACCAGCAAGATGGTCAAGGACCTCGTCGCGGTGCAGATCGCCGAGTTGCGCAACGCGCTGGAGCTCGCCGCGCAGACGCATCTCGTGACCAGCCTGATCAGCGAAGCCGCCGTCGCGAAGGATGCCGACTCGCTGGTGCCGATGCAGGACCGCTTCAAGGCCGCCACCGACCTCTTGATCAAGGCGTCCAAGACAGTTCCGGACACGAATGTCAGGGCTTTGGTCAACGAGTTGATCACCTTCGGACAGGACGAAGCGAACGTTTTCGCGATCCGGCGCAGCGAGCTTGCCGCGGCCGCGAGCGCCGACCGGACCATCGACGAGAACGTCACCATCCAGCGTTCGCTCGACCGCGCGGTCGCGCTGCTGGTCGGCGACGCCGAGAAATCGATGCAGAGCGGCTCGGTCAAGCTCATCGAGGACCTCGCGCACAATCGCCTGCTGCTGCTGATCGTCGCAGCCATCAGCGTTCTCGTGGCAATCGCCATCGGCGTGTTCTACGTGCAGCGCCGCCTGGTGCGGCGGCTGACCTCGATCGGCGATGCGATGCGCCGCCTCTCCTCGGGCGATACCGACCTCACCGTCACCGCCGCGGCCGACCGCGACGAAATCGGCGAGATGGCGCGTTCACTCGAAGTGTTCCGAGGCGGCGAGATCGAGCGGCGCGAAATGGCGCAGCGCCAGGAGGCCGAACAGGCCACGCAGCGCGAGCGCACCGCCGTCATCGAGCGGATGATCGGCGACTTCCGCGCCACCGTCACGGCGGTGATCGGCGCCGTCACCGAAAACGTATCGAGCATGGAAATGACCGCGCGCACGCTCTCGGGCATCGCGGCGGAAGCCGACGTGCAGGCGCGCGCCGCCTCCTCGGCGTCGGAACAGACATCGAGCAGCGTGCAGACCGTCGCCGGCGCGACCGAGGAGCTCGGCGCCTCGATCCGTCAGATCAGCGAGCAGGCGATGCAGGCGAACGGCGTGGTCGAGCGCGCCAGCGCGATCGCGCAAAATGCCGATCAACTGGTCGGGCAGCTGTCGAACGGAGCGAACCGTATCGGCGATGTCGTCAAGCTGATCCGCGCCATCGCGGAGCAGACCAATCTGCTCGCGCTCAATGCCACGATCGAGGCCGCGCGCGCCGGCGAATCCGGCCGCGGCTTTGCGGTGGTGGCGTCCGAGGTGAAGACGCTGGCGAGCCAGACCGCCAAGGCAACCGAGGAGATCGCGACCCAAATCGGCGCGATCCAGACCTCGACCGCCGAAGCCGTCGAGGCGATCCGCCAGATCGGCGGCGTGATGGGCGACATCCGGGGCTTCACCTCGACCATCGCGGCATCGGTGCAAGAGCAAAGCGCCTCGACCCAGGAGATCGGCCGCAACGTGCACGAGGCCGCGGCCGGCGCCAATGAGCTTGCCGGCAACATGGCGACCGTCACCGAGGCGATCGACGAGACCAACCGCTCGGCGACGCAGGTGCTGACCGCCTCGAATGCCCTGACGGCGCAGACCGGAACGCTGCAGCAAGCGGTGGATGAATTCCTCGACCGGGTCGCGGCGGCCTAGGAAGCGGGCCGATATCGCGACCAAGAAGATCGCCGCCGCGCGCGGCTCGCACTCCCTGAGATTTAAAGAGTTACTCGCTGGGTCTCAGTTCGTCGCGCCGGCGCGTACCTGCGCCAGATCACGCACAAGGCGGCCGGTTATGGCATCAGAGGGAAAAATTTTCTTCAACTCGCGCTGAGGATCTTCGGCAAATGCAGGATAGACGGCACCAACCCGGCCGATGAGTTGCCGCGCGGTGTCGGCGTTGCCGCGCTGCGCTGCGACGATCGCCTGCGCCACGAGGCCGAGCAAGAATTTCTCCGTCGTGATCTGAGCCGAATAGGTCGCGGCGCCGGCGCGGTCATCGGCGAGATAAGCCGCCAGGAACAGATAAAAATCCATCCAGGCCGGTCGCACCACGATCAAGGTCGCGGCCTCCTTGATGAGGCGCGCCCCCTTCTCCTGCTCGCCGAGCGAGATCAGCCGCGCGCCGTAGAGCGCGAGTATGTTCGGACTGTAGGGGTTGAGCGTGGCGGCCCGTTCGCCGGCCTCAAGCGCCAGCGCGTACTCGCCGCGAGAGAAGTACGCATCCATCAAGACCTGGTGCACCTGCGCACTGCCCGGCGCGATTTCGCACGCGCGGCGCGCGGCGCGTAGCGCCCGTTCGAGCGGCGGCGCGTCGCCGGGTCGAGGATTGAGGCCCCGGCGATGTTCCTGCAGGATGATTTCAGCCAGCATCGCGAAACCTGTCGCAAAATTCGGATCCGCCTCGGTTGCCCGTTCCAGGCAGTCGCGCACAGGCGCGTGCAAGGCGGGGTCGAAACTGCGCCAATAGTCGTACGCGTCGAGCAGGCAGCGATAATGCGGATTGCCGGCGGGAGAGGCTGTCTGATGTGTGCGTTCACGCGACTGGATGATGCCGTAAGGCTGGGCGAGCGCGGCCGCGACCTCGCGCACGATCGTCTCCTCGCCGGGCCCCGCATCGCCGCCATAGCGCGTGCGCTCGAAGGTGCGCGCGAACACGATCTGGCTATCGGCGATATCGGTGAGCCGGACTGTGACGCCCAGACCCGCGCTTCCGGTTTCCACGCTCGCTGTCAGCGTATATTGGCTCGCTGTTGCCGAATTTGCGGCGCCGCGGGTGCGATCCCCCTGCGGCGGCACGCCGCTCATGACATTGAGCTCGTCGAAGCGCGCGAGCGCGTCGCGCAGCTTCGCCCGCAACGAGTCGGCCGCCACTTGCGCGTTTGCATCGCCGCTCGCCTGAAACGTCCCGACGAATACCGCGGGAAATGCGACCAACGTGCGCGGCGGTTCCGGCGCGGCGGGCGATTGGGCGGCGCCCGCCGGTCCGATTGGCTGCGTGCTCGGTGTGAAGTCGAACCAGAAATCGAGGCCCGCATAGCTGCCGGCGCCGAGCAGTACCAAGGCGATAGCAGCGGCGGCATGGCGCCAGTTGATCGAAGGCGGCGCGAAGCGGCCTAGCCGGTGCCGAGTGGGCGGCAGCGACGCGGGCGGCGGCAAGGGCAACACCACGTTGGCCGCAGCGCGTCGAAACACCGGCACGTATGAGCCGAGCGGCAGATCGATCCGCACGTCGTCGGCGCCGCTCGCGGAGGCATGATAGCGATTGAGCGCGCGGCGTAGCCGCGTCGCCTCGACGCGCACGATCGGATCGGCTTGGGGGTCGAAATCGACCGTACGGCCGAGTGCCTCGGTCGCAATGGTGTAACCCTTGATGCGATCGGCCTGCCCGCCCAGCGTGGCTTCGACGACGTAGCGCAGAAATGCGATGAGCTGCGGTGAGCCGCGGAACGCTTCGCTCGCGGCCATGCGTTCGAGCGCGAGGCGAATTTCGCCGTCGCCCACTGGATCGTCCGCCTGTGCGCTCAGTACAGGCATCGCCCCGCCGATTTTCCCGCGCGATGAATTGCGCAACACTTTCCATGAAGTGTCGGCGCACACCGCAGCTCTTTCAAGGCGTGCAATAGCAAATCAGCCATTCTCGATTTGCAACCTCACTAAGTCGATTCGCGAAATACAAGTTAAAGTTTAGCAACGCAAGTTTCGCGCGCACTGCTGCACCGACCCAGTTGTAGCAACCTGTCGCGCCGACAGCTACCGGACATTGTCGCGCTGTTGGTCGACGTGCACTCACTTCCTCGACATCCGCGCGTCCGCCATTCCGTGCCGACGCCTTCGCTGCTATAGGCTGGTGCAACGCAGCATCAGTGAGTTGTCTGCAAGCTATCTTTAGGAGATTTCAATGTCCGTGGCCCCGCGGCAAGTTGCTCCGACCGTACCGAACGACCTTGAAGCATTCTTCGTGCCGTTCACGCCGAATCGAGCGTTCAAGAAGGCGCCGCGGCTGATCGTGCGTGCCAAGGACATGCACTATTATACGCCGGAGGGAAAACCGATCCTGGACGGCTCGGCCGGCATGTGGTGCTGCAACGCCGGCCACAACCGCCCGCCGATCGTCGCGGCCATTCAGCAACAGGCCGGCGAGCTCGATTATCCACCGGCATTTCAGTTCTCGCATCCCAAGGCGTTCGAGCTCGCGAGCCGCATCGCGGCGCTCGCGCCGGGCGATCTCGATCATGTGTTCTTCTGTAATTCCGGCTCGGAAGCCGTTGATACGGCACTCAAAATCGCTCTCGCTTACAACAACGTGCGGGGCGAAGCGTCGCGTGTGCGCATGATCGGGCGCGAGCGCGGCTATCATGGCGTCGGCTTCGGCGGCATCTCGGTCGGCGGCATCGTGGCGAATCGCAAGATGTTCGGCACCGCGCTCAACGGCGTCGACCACCTGCCGCACACCTATAATCGCGAGCAGCAGGCTTTCACCAAAGGCGAGCCGGAATGGGGTGCGCATCTCGCCGATGATCTCGATCGCCTGGTCGCGCTGCACGACGCCTCCACCATCGCGGCCGTGATCGTCGAGCCGATGTCGGGCTCGACCGGCGTGTTGCCGCCGCCGAAGGGCTATCTGCAGCGCCTGCGCGCGATCTGCGACAAGCACGGCATCCTGTTGGTCTTCGACGAAGTCATCACCGGCTTCGGCCGTCTCGGCACCGCATTTGCGGCCGAGCGCTACGGCGTAATCCCCGACATGATCACCTTCGCCAAGGGCGTCACCTCGGGCACCGTGCCGATGGCCGGCGTCATCATGCGCAAGGGCATCTACGACACCTTCATGCGCGGACCCGAGCACGTCATCGAGCTGTTCCACGGCTATACCTACTCGGCGCATCCGCTCGCCTGCGCGGCGGGGCTCGCCACGCTCGACGTTTATCGCGACGAAAATCTGTTCGACCGGGCCGCCAAGCTCGAAAGCAAATGGGCCGATGCGGCAATGAGCCTGAAAGGCACGCCGGGCGTGCTCGACATCCGCACGCTCGGGTTGGTCGCCGCGATCGACCTCTCCTCGCGCCCTGACGCGTTCGGCAAGCGCGCCTATGAGGCGATGGAAAAGGCATTCCACGAATACGGGCTGATGTTCCGCATCACCGGCGACACCATCGCGCTTTCCCCGCCGCTGATCATCACGGAAGACCAGATCGGCGAGATCTTCGAGAAGATCAAGAAGGTGATCGGGCAGGTTCATTGACCGGGCTTTGAGGCGACCATGCCGGGGCGAGATCTCATCAAGCTATTGGTTGTCGCGGCGGCGTTCTGGCCGTTCGCCGCGCAGGCGCAAACCTACCCGTCGCGCCCGATCACCTTGGTGGTGCCATTCGCGGCGGGCGGCACGTTCGACGTCATGGGCCGCGTCCTTGCGGTGCGGATGGGCGAGATACTCGGCCAGCCGGTGATCGTCGAGAACGCGACCGGCGCCGGCGGCATCATCGGGGTGAACCGCGTCATCTCCGCCGCGCCCGATGGCTATACGTTGCTGCTCGGCACCAGCGGCACCCACGCCTACAATCAGACGATCTACAAAAAGCGGCGCTACGACGCCATCAACGACTTCACGCCGGTCGCGCTGTTTTCCGAGCAGCCGATGGTGCTCGAAGTGCGCAAGGACCTTCCCGCCAACACCATCCCGGAGTTCGTCGCGCTGCTCAAGGCGAACGGCACCAAGATGCAATTCGGCTCCGCCGGCGCCGGGTCCACGACGCACCTGGCCTGCGCGCTGCTCAACGCCAAGATCGGCGTTCCCGTCACGCACGTTCCTTATCGGGGCTCGGCACCGGCGACGAACGACCTGATCGGCGGGCAGATCGACTATGTTTGCGGCAACCTCGGCGCGGCGGCGCCGCTGATCATCGGCAAGCAGGTCAAGGCCATCGCGGTGCTCTCGCCCGAACGCTCGCCGCTGATGCCGGAGCTGGCCACGGCGCACGAGCAGGGGTTGGCTGGTTTTAATGTCACCACCTGGACTGCGTTCTTCCTGCCCAAGGGCGCGCCGAGAGAGATCGTCGACAAGCTCAACGAAGCCGCACATGCCACGATGGACACACCGGCGATCAAGAGCCGGATGCTTGAGATGGGCGTGACCGGTGTTGCGCCCGACCGCAGGAGCCCGGAATACCTCGCCAAGTTCGTGATCGACGAGGTCGCGCGCTGGGAAGACCCGATCAAGTCCGGCGGGCTGCAGGTGGATTGAGGCTACCCAGCTGGCAAATCTTGAGACCCGGCGCGGAATTGCGCAGCGATTGCCGAAGAAATAGGCGGCGGATTGAATTGATGCGGCGGGCGGGCCTTGCCGGATCGACCCGAAACGGCATTTCGCTGGCATATCGCTTGCAACCTTGGCCCGGACTGCCAGGCGGACCCGGGACATGAGCGGATCGAACCTCGAGCTTGCAAGCTTGACCAAGGCCTATGGGGCCACGGTCGCGGTCGACGCGATCAACCTGAAGGTCCCGGCCAACAGCTATTGCTGTCTGCTCGGCCCCTCGGGCTGCGGCAAAACGTCCACGCTGCGGCTGATCGCCGGACACGAGACCGCAACCTCCGGGGACATCGTCATCGGCGCCAAGAACGTCACGGACTTCCCTCCCGCGCGGCGCGGCACAGCGATGATGTTCCAGAGCTATGCGCTGTTCCCGCACCTGACCTCGATCGACAATGTGGCGTTCTCGCTCAAGATGCGCGGCATCGCGAAGGCCGAGCGCCGCGCAACCGCGCTTGAACTGCTCAAGCTCGTCGACATGGAGCGCTATGCCGAGCGGCTGCCGGCGCAGCTCTCGGGCGGCCAGCAGCAGCGCGTCGCGCTGGCGCGTGCGCTCGTCACCAAGCCGGAAATCCTGCTGCTCGACGAGCCGCTCTCCGCGCTCGACCCGTTCCTGCGCATCCGCGTGCGCGCCGAATTGAAGCGCCTGCAAAAGGAACTCGGCATCTCGTTCATCCATGTCACGCACAGCCAGGACGAAGCGATGGCGCTCGCGGACCTGATCGTGCTGATGAATGGCGGCCGCATCGAGCAGGCGGGCACACCGCGCGAGGTGTTCGACGCGCCGCGCACGGCCTTCGTCGCGCAGTTCATGGGCGCGCACAATGTGATCGCAACGCCCGGCGGGCAGGTCGCCGTGCGGGCGGATCGTCTGAAATTGCGCGCCCAGAACCGCGAGCCGGGACGGCTCTGCGCCACCGTGCGTACGATCGAGTATCAGGGCACGCATCATCAGGTGACGCTCGCAGCACCGAGCGACGGCGACATCACGGCGATCCTGAACGATGCCGAATTCGACGCCGTGGCGCCGCGCCTCGGCGAATCCATGATCGTCGACTGGAACGAGCGCGACATTCATCCGCTATCGGGCGCGGCCTGACGGCAACAGTTCAGCAGGAGGAAAACATGGCCAGCAAAAATCCGTTCTCCAAGATCACGCGCCGCACCGTGCTCAAAGGCGCCGGCGCGCTGATGGGCTCGACCGCGATCGGCGGTCTCTCGGCGCCCGCCGTGCACGCGCAGGAACCCAAGGTGCTGCGCTATCTCGGCACCGCGGTGAACCAGTCGACCGAAATCGCCAAGAAGGTGAAGGAAGACACCGGCATCACGATCGAATACGTGCCGGTCACCACCGACGAGGTGGCCAAGCGCATCGTGACGCAGCCGAACTCGTTCGACATCGTCGACGAGGAGTATTTCGGACTGAAGAAAGTGATACCGTCCGGCAACCTGCTCGGCATGGATGCCAAGCGCATCAAGAACGTCGACAAGATCACACCCATTTTCACCAAGGGCGAATTGCCCGGCGGCAAGAAAATCGGCGACCAGGGCACCGCACCGAAGAAGGTGTTCTATCTCGAGGGGCAGAATTCCAAGGTCTTCGCCAAAACGCCGACGCAATGGATCACCCTGATCCCGACCGTCTACAACGCCGACACGCTCGGCATCCGCCCGGACCTGATCAAGCGCCCGATCGAGAGCTGGAAGGAGCTTCTGAACCCGGAGTTCAAGGGCAAGGCCTCGATCCTCAACATCCCGTCGATCGGCATCATGGATGCCGCGATGGTCGTGGAAGCAAGCGGCCAGCACACCTACAAAGACAAAGGCAACATGACCAAGGCCGAGATCGATCTCACCATGAAGGTGATGACCGAGGCCAAGAAGGCCGGCCAGTTCCGCGCGTTCTGGAAGGACTTCAACGAGAGCGTCAACCTGATGGCTTCGGGCGAGGTAGTGATCCAGTCGATGTGGTCGCCGGCCGTCACCGCGGTGCGCTCGAAAGGCATCGCCTGCACGTATCAGCCCTTGAAGGAAGGCTATCGCGCCTGGGCCGCCGGATTCGGCCTGCCGCGCAC
>JBBWZU010000512.1:0-4887 GCA_039649225.1 Hyphomicrobiales bacterium
GATGAACCGGCCGCAGGGTCTTCGTGCAGCGTGGACGGGCTGGCCGCTGCCTCGCATCGGGCATCTGCCTCGTCCGGAACCACCCTGAGGATCGCGCCTGGCTTGTTCATCCGTGTTCCGGGCCGGAAGCCGGGCGCACCAGGACGGGGCCGTGGGTCGGCTGCGCGATGGCCGCGGGCCACGCGGCAGGACGGCTCACCCAGGCAAATCTCGCGATCAGGATCAGCGCATTGACGGTCAATGCCACTATAAAGGCATACCAGTAACCGATGAGGCCGAGCTGCATCGTCGACGAGAGCACATAGGCAGTGGTAAGACCGAGGCCCCAATAGACAAACGGCACCGCAAGCATCGCAAACCGGTTGTCATCGGTGGCGCGCGGCAGGCCGAGCGAAGCCACATAGACGCCGTCCATCAGGACCCAAAGGATGGACACCAGCGCGAGCGATCGCGCGACAGCGACAATCGGCTGGGTCTCGGGCGCGTTGAGGTCGAGGAACAGACCAAGGAAGAAGTCCGGAAACAGCGCAACGCATGCGGCTGCGGTTATCGTCATGGCAAAGCTCATGACGATGCCGACGAATCCGGCCCGGCGCGCATCGGCGAACGCGTGCCGTCCACGAAAGAATCCGATGCGCAGCGCGGCCGCGTCGCCGCTCGATACCGCGAAGCTGGATGTTATGGTTCCGTAATTCATGACGATCTGGTGAGCGGCGAGCGGAACCGCGCCAAGCCGGCCGATCATCAGCGTTGTGGTGAAGAAGAACAGCGTGTCCAGCGCCTGGACGACGCCGAACGGGACGCCCACCCGCAGCATCGGTCCAAGCACGGAAAAGCGCGGCGCCGCGAGCGGAATATGCCGTCGGCAACGCGTCGCATGAACCATCACGAGCATGACGAGCGCCGCCAGCCATTTGGCCACGACGAGCGCGACCGGTATGCCGACCCAGTCCATTGGCGGCAGGCCAAACGCGCCCTTGGCGAGCGCCGTTGCGATGGCGGCGTAGATGACGATTGTCGCGGGAGTCAGCAGATACAGGATAGGAGCCAATCCGAACGCCGGAAGAACGCCGCGCATCAATCCCAGCGCGATCAGGTTCGCGGGTTCGGCCCATCGCATGATGTCGAGGCAACGCTGGGTGTCGGCGATCACCTCGGGAGGAAGCGCGAGCGCGGTGAGCAATAGGTGAGCGTTGCTGAACCAGACGAATGACACAGCCGACAGCAGGAATGAAAGATAAAGACCATTCCAATAGAGCGTGGATATCCGCCGCGCGTCGCCCGCGCCCTGGGCGACGGCAACCGAAACGCCAACCGTCAAAAGAACAGCCGAGAGGATTTGCGTGCTGACTGTGATCCGGACCGCGAGCCCCCCGGCGGCCAGCGTTGCCGGATGGATCATGCCGAACAGGATCAAAGTCGCGGTTTGCATCAGCTGTTTGGAGAGCTGGCCCATGGCGATCGGGCCGGCGAGGCTGGCGATCTCCGATACGTGCGTGCGGATGGGCTGGCGCGCCACGGCAGGCGTCGGCGCCGCCACATCGCTGGGCGCAGCATCCGTCTTGCCCCCCACGCGGTCCGCCGCGCCGCCGAACATGATCGTCGTCATGCCGCGTGCAATTTCGGGATGGCCGCGATGAGCTCGCGGGTATAGTCGGACTGTGGATCGACGAAGAGCGCGGCGCTGTCTTGTTGCTCGACGATGCGACCCTCGCGCATCACGATCGTCCGGTCGGCCATGGTGCGAACCAGCGCGAGGTCATGGCTGACCAGGATGACGGCGACGCCGGATTCCGCGGACAGTTCGGCGATCATTTGCAGAACCGTTGCCTGCACCGAAACATCGAGCGCCGACGTCACCTCGTCGCACAGCAGCAGGCGCGGCTGTGCCAGAAAGGCGCGCGCGATCGCGACCCGCTGACGCTGCCCGCCCGAAAGATCTCCGGGCATGCGATCGATCACGGACGCCGGCAGGCGCACGCGCTCGAGGCCGTCGCGGATGACGACCTCGCGATCTCTGGCCGGCAGCTCGTGCCGGAACGCGATGAGCGGCCGCGTCAGGATCTGCCGGATGGTGTGGCGCGGATTGAGCGATGCATCGGGGTTCTGGAAAATGAGCTGGATGTCGCGGCACAGCGCCTTGGGCCGGTCGACCGCCAAGCCGTCGAGGCGCACATTGCCGAGACGCATGTAGCCTTCCGTCGGCTCGACCAGGCCGACGATCATTTTCAGGATCGACGATTTTCCGCTGCCGCTTTCGCCGACGATCCCCAGTCTTTCGCCCTCGCGCAGCCTGAATGAGACTTTGTCGACGGATTTGGTGGTGGCACGCCTGTAGGTGAGTTCCAGTTGGTCGACGATCAGGAGAGATTTGTTGCCGACGGTTGAAGCCTTGCTCATGGTCACGGGAACCGGAGCAGTGCTTTTGAGCTCTTCGGCGCGCATGCAACGCACGGTCCGATCGGCGTCGATGCGTTCGAGCGCCAATCGGGTCACGCGGCAGGCGCTCTCGGCATACGGGCAACGTGGACTGAAGGCGCATTGCGCGAGCACGACGCCGGGCGGCGGGATCCCCGGAATGCCGGAGACGAGGCGCGGATCGTCCAGACGCGGGCTCAGCCCGAGTAGAATCTTTGTGTAGGGATGCCGCGGCGAGCGGACCACCGCGGCGGTCGGGCCTTCCTCGACGATCTGCCCCGCATACATGATGGCGAGGCGGTCCGACAGATTGCCCAGCAACGCGAGATCATGGCTCACATAGAGGACGGCGATGCGCGTCTCGTCAACGATCCGGCGCAGCACCGCCGATATGCGCGCCTGCGTCGTGACGTCGAGACCGGTGGTCGGCTCGTCCAGAATCAGAACGTCCGGTTTGCAGCACAGGGCGATCGCCAGTGCGACGCGCTGCTGCTGTCCGCCGCTGAACTGGAACGGGTAGCGCTTGAGCGCTTCCTTCGGATTTGGAATCTGGACAAGTTCGAACAGCTCGATCTGACGCCTGGCGAGGGCCGCTCCCTTGAGCCCGAGGTGCCTGCGCAGGGGTTGCGCAAGCTGACGTCCGACGGTCAAAGACGGGTTGAGGGCCAGCGACGCGCTCTGCGAGACGTAGGAAACCCGATTGCCCCACAACCGCCGGCGATCGGACGGCGGCAAAGCCAGCAGATCCGTCTCGCCGAGAAGGGATGCGCCCGAGATCGCCTCGTTCCCTTGGCAAAAGCCGATGGCTGCTTTGGCGGTCGTCGATTTGCCGCAGCCGGATTCGCCGGCGAGGCCGACGATGGTCCCTGGCTCCAACGTGAGCGAGACGTCCCAGATCGCGAAGACGCCCTCGCGCATGCCGGGATAGCGGACGCCGAGACCTTTGATCTCCAGCCTGCCCGCAGCGTGCGGGGCCGCCGCGTCCACTGATTGTGCCAAGCCACCAGGCATCTTCAACGACTCCCCTCGGCCTGGCCGTCGCCCAGATGCCTGACGATGGCGTCGGCGGCGAGATTGAAGCCGACGGAAAGACACGCGATCCCGATTGCCGGCACGATTGCGACAAGCGGGGCCTGTTGCAGAGACGATCGGCCCTCCTGGATCATCAGCCCCCAATCCGGCTGAGGAGGCTGTACGCCAAGACCAAGGAAGCTCAGCGTGGAGAGCGAGATGATTCCCCAGGTGATGCGCAGGGAGAAATCGGCGGCAATCGGCCCGAGGATGTTCGGCAGGATTTCGAAGATAACGACTGAAAGCGCCGATTCCCCGCGCGCCTGCGCGGCCTGCACGTAGTCGACGCCGGCTTGACTGAGAACCGCGCCGCGCACGACCCGGCTCGATCCGGGCATATTGGAAATCGCGATCGCGATAATCAGCACCGAGGTCGAGGGGCCGAAGGCGGCGACGAGCAGAAGAATCTTCAACAACGACGGCAAGCTCATCAGGAATTCGAAGATCCGTGCGACGACGAGGTCGAACCACCCGCCTTTGTACGAGGTCACGAGACTGAGCAGGCCGCCGGTCGCGTAGGTGATCGAAATCGCGATGATCGGAATCGAGATGATGCTGCGGCCGCCCCACAGGAAGCGGCTGAGCACATCGCGGCCGAGATGATCGGTGCCGAGCCAATGCCGGACGGAGGGGCCCTGATTGGCCGGCGCCAGCCGAATCTCGGTCGGCGCATAAGGCGCCAGGAACGGTCCGAGCACGATCAGCGCCAGCATCGCGATGATCAGGGAAAATCCGAAACGGCCGTCGCGCGAGGACAACATCGCAAGCCACGCCGGGCGCCGTCGAGGAGCGCGGGCTTCTTCCAACGCAATGGCCGACATTTGTCCGTCCGTCATGGCGCCGCAAGCCGCAGCCGCGGATTGAGCCAGAGGATGGCGATGTCGACGACGATGTTGATGAGCGTGATGATGACGGCGAACATCATGATGATGCCTTGCGTCGTCAGCACGTCCCCGCTGCCGATGGCGGTGACGAGCAGCGAGCCGATGCCGGGAAAGCCGAAGAGGTAGTCAACGACGAGGACGCCCGACAGCGCATAGATCAGATTGATGCCGATGACGCTGACCAGGGGCACCGCGGCATTGCGAAACGCGTGGTCCCATTTGACCTGCCGCTCGCTCAGTCCGCGCAATCGCGCCGCTCCCACATAACTTGCCGCGAATGCCTCGGATGTCGCGACACGCGCCACCCGGGCGATATGCGGCATGAGCAGCAGCGCGATCGTGGCGGCTGGCAGCACGAACGTGACTGCGCGCGCCCAAAAGTCGCCGAACGAGAATGCCATGCCCGACTGCGTGGGAAACCATCCGAGCCAGACGACGAAGACCAGATAGAGCGCAATGCCGATCAGGAATTCGGGCATCGAGGCGAGAACCAGAAGGATCGTGACGCATCTGA
>JBBWZU010000170.1:0-2784 GCA_039649225.1 Hyphomicrobiales bacterium
GATCCCGACCTCATCAATGCCGGCAAGCAGACCATTACCGAGCTGCCGACCACCAGCTATTTTTCATCGGCGGATTCCTTCGCGATGATCCGCGGCGGGCATATCGACCTCGCGCTGCTCGGCGCCATGCAGGTCGCCGAGAACGGCGACCTCGCCAACTGGATGATCCCCGGCAAGATGGTGAAGGGCATGGGCGGCGCGATGGACCTCGTCGCCGGCGTCAAGAAAGTGTGCGTCATCATGGAGCACTCGGCCAAGGCCAAGGATGGTTCGGTCGAACCGAAGCTGCTGCACAAATGCACCCTGCCCCTCACCGGCGCCAACGTGATCGACATGGTGATCACGGATCTCGGCGTGTTTTCGATCGACAAGAAGGGCTTCGGCGGCATGACGTTGATCGAGGTGGCGCCGGGCGTGACGCTGGATGAGATCAAGTCCAAGACCGAAGCGACCTACAAGATCGGACCCGGTCTCCATTAGGGAACCCTCCGTAAGGGCGCTCAAAGCCGTCTGATTTGCCCCGCCGAAGCCCATTCCGGGCTCGGTTGCGGTGCGTTTCCGGCCGCAAAAGCGTCACAGACGCTCGCCATGGTTGCCGGCGAGTCGCTGGCCGTTATAGTCGGCCCGGCCGATCTAAATTCTTTTGACCGGACAGAGCACACGTGCCTTCGGCTACCGGCTTCACGCGGTTGAGCTTCGTCATCGCGGTCGTGTTCGCCATCGGCATTGGCGTGCTGATGGCTATTTCGGCGTTCATTCCAGCCGATGTCGTCCGTCACGCCGTCCTCGACGATATCCGTAGTACTACGGGGCTCGAGCCGACCGTCCGCGGCGAGGTTTCGGTTTCATTGTTCCCGACCGCGATGGTGAGCTTTTCCAACGTCGTGCTGGGCGACGACGAGCGTCCCGCGCTCACCGCCGACCGCCTGACCGCAAAATTGCGGCTGCTTCCGCTGCTGATCGGCACGATCGAGCCCGCGGATGTGTCGCTGACGCGGCCGCGCCTCGTCGTCAACGTGCAGCCGAATGGCCGCTCGAACTGGTCGGGTCTGATGGCAACGCTTGCCCGCACGCTCAAGCCGGGCCAAAGCGATCGCGAGCGCGTGATATCGTTTTCCGAAATCCGCATGGCGGGCGGAACCATTGTCATCACCGATGAGCAGCGCGGCGTATCCGAAGAGCTTTCGGAGGTGGAACTGTCGTTCGCCTGGCCGTCGATCTCGCGCTCCTTCGGCGCGAGCGGCCGCTTCGTGTGGCGCGACGAGGTTTTCGACGCCAGCGCGAATGCCGGCGACCTGCTCGCCACGCTGGTCGGCGATCGCTCGGGACTGAAGGTGCGGCTCGCGGGTGCGCCGTTCAAGCTCGCGTTCGACGGCCATATGAGCCAGCAATCCTCGCTCAAGGTGGAAGGCACGCTCGCCGCCGACGGCAAGTCGCTGCGCGACGTGCTGCGCTGGGCCGGACAGCAGGCGCTGCCCGGTGCCGGCTTTGGGCCCTTCGCGATCAAATCGCAGGCGAGCCTGGTGCGCGGCAACTTCCTTCTGTCCGGCACCAATATCGAGCTCGACGGCAATGTCGCCGACGGCGTGCTGTCGGTTTCGACCGAACCGCGCATGACCGTAAAGGGCACGCTTGCGGCCGATGCGCTCGATCTGACGCCATACATTTCCACCATCGAGCTGTTGCGCGCCAACGAGCGTGACTGGAGCAGAGGACCGATCGCGATCGACGGCCTCTCCGACTTCGATCTCGATCTTCGCCTCTCGGCGGCGCGCGTGGCCGTCGGGAATGCAAGGTTCACGCGCGCCGGCGCTGCCGCCAATCTGCATGATGGCCGCCTGACGCTCGCGATCGGCGAAGCGCAGGTGTTCGGCGGCGCGCTCAAGGGCGCGCTGGTGCTGGCCAAGAGCAAAGCGGGCGCGGACTTCAAATCGCAGTTGCAGTTCACCGATGTCGATCTGGAGTCCTGTCTTGGCGAACTGTTCGGCGTGCGCCGCCTCGAGGGCAAAGGCGATCTGATGCTCTCGGTCGAGGCGTCCGGCGCCAGCGTGCTCGCGCTCACCCGCACGATGGGCGGGACCGCGAACTTGGTCGCGCGCCAAGGCGGCATTTCGGGTTTCAATGTGGAGCAGCTGCTCAAGCGGCTGGAGCAGCGGCCCCTCTCGGTCACGGGCGATTTCCGCCGTGGCCGCACGCCGTTCGATTTCCTGAATGTCGCGCTGCGCATCGCGCAAGGCACCGCGAGCGTCGAGGACATGCGGCTCGAAGGCGGCCCGGTGCGTCTTGCGCTCGGCGGCTCCTCGTCGATCCCGACCCGCGATCTCGACCTGAAAGGGACCGCCTCGCTGGTCTCGTCGGGCGATGATCCGCTGTTTGAATTGCCGTTCGTGGTTCAAGGTCCGTGGGATGATCCGATCATCCTGCCCGACGCGCAGAGCCTGATCCGCCGCTCCGGCGCGGCCGCCCCTCTGCTCGATGCCATCCGCGACCGCAAGACCCGCGACACCGTGCGCTCGATGATCGACCAGTTGAGCCGGACCGGCGTGGCGTCACCGGCGGCGCCCGTGGCCGCCGAGACACTCGCCGCGCCTGAGACAACCTATGCGCCGGCGTCCGAACCGCCGGCCACCCCATCGATCGAATAGCTTACAGCCGCGCGCCGAGTGCCGCCGCCTGCTCATGGCGCGCCTGCGCGCGCTTGGTCAGCAACGAGGCCAAAACCAGCCCCGCCGCCACGACGGCGATCATGATGGTGCAGACCGCGTTGATCTCCGGTTTTACGCC
>JBBWZU010000542.1:0-7077 GCA_039649225.1 Hyphomicrobiales bacterium
CGGCTATTGAACTACGTCGAGACCCGAACGACAAGCATGGCCGATGCGCCCTGGCACAATGACGCCTCGGTCTATGCCGACCCGGATCACCTGGCGCGCGAGCAGCAGATCCTGTTCCGCCAGCATCCGATCCTGCTCGGCTTTGCGTCCAACTGGACAAAACCCGGCGCCTTCAGCACCGACGACTATGCGGGCGTGCCGATCCTGGTGTCGCGCGGGCGCGACGGCACGCTGCGCGCGCTCCTGAATGTCTGCCGGCACCGCGGCGCCAAGGTCGCGCAGGGCTGCGGCGAGGTGCGCGCCTTTCAGTGCCCGTACCACGCCTGGACCTATGATTTGTCCGGCAAGACCATCGCCATTCCGGACGAGCGCTGCTTTCCCAATGTGCGCGATGAGCGTTCATCGCTGGTCGCGCTGCCGCTGTGCGAGAAATACGGCCTGGTGTGGGTGATGCCGACGCCGGACGGCTCCAGCAGTTTCGATATCGATCCGTGGCTCGGCGGCCTCGGACCCGAACTCGCCGCCTATGGATTCGACTCCTGGTCTTTCTTCGACAAGCGCGAAATCCCCGAGACGATGAACTGGAAGATCGTCATGGATACGTTCCACGAGGGCTATCACATCAGTTTTCTACATCGGGATTCGCTCCGCGCCATCTTTTACGGCGACGTCGCCGATTTCGAGCCCTTCGGTCTCAACCATCGCCTGACCCTTCCGCGCAAGAAGCTCGATCGTCTCAAGGCCCAGCCGGAAGAGAACTGGGACCTGATGTGGAATACGGCGATCGTCTACTCGTTGTTCCCCAACACGCTGCTGATGATTCAAGGCGACCATGTCGAGCTCGCGCGCGTCTTTCCCCAGTATGGGCGGGTTGATCGTTCGGTGATGGAACTCTCGCTCTACATTCCGCAAGCGCCGCGCACGGAGGAAGAGCGCACGCACTGGGACAAGAACATGGAGCTTGTCCTCGATGTCGTGACCGGCGAGGACTTTCCGGCCGGACGCACGATCCAGATCGGCCTGACCTCCGGGGCGCAGACCCATATGGTGTTCGGCCGCAACGAGCCGGCAATGATTCATTATCATCAGTCGATGCGTGCCGCGCTCCGGCGCGATCACGTCGGAGATTCCGCCTAAAGCGGAGCGCCCTTCCTAACGCTTCCTAACGCTTCCTATCGTTTTCTACCGTTTCCGCCCGTAATGCCGCAGATCTGCCGTTCGCCATCGTGGCCCAGTCTGAAAGACGATTCTTGGCCCAAACTGCGAGGTCGATTCTCGTGACTAACCTCATGAACGCCAGAACACCGACGCCCTAAGCGAGAGGCGCCGGCGTTTGGCATTGGGCGAGATCAGCCACGGGAGAATGAAGGACGATGCAAGTCGCCGCGACCACGTCTGGGCTTGCGCTGCCGATCCTCGAGGCGCGGCAGGTCACGCTGCGCTTCCGTGGCGTCACGGCGCTGAGCGACGTCAGCTTTACGGTGCGTGAGGGCGAGCTGTTTTCCATCATCGGGCCGAACGGCGCCGGCAAGACCTCGATGGTCAATTGTATTTCGGGACGTTACCAGCCGGCGGACGGCAACATTCTTTATCGCGGGCAGGACATCACGCGGCTCAAGTCGAATGCGCGCGCATCGCTCGGGATCGGCCGCACGTTCCAGAACCTCGCGCTGTTTCACCATATGACGGTGCTCGACAACATCATGGTCGGCCGTCATCACCTGTTACGCAACAATTTCATCACTGGGCCGCTCTATTGGCTCAGCGGCGCGCGGCGCGAAGAGCTGGACCACCGCCGCAAGGTCGAGGACATCATCGACTTTCTCGAGCTGCAGTCGGTGCGAAAAGCGGTCGCCGGCACGCTGTCCTATGGGCTGCGCAAGCGCGTCGAGCTGGCGCGCGCGATGGCGCTCGAGCCCAGGCTGATCCTGCTCGACGAGCCGATGGCCGGCATGAACCTGGAGGAGAAGGAGGACATGGCGCGTTACATCGTCGACCTGAACGAAGAGTTCGGAATGACGGTGGTGATGATCGAGCACGACATGGGCGTCGTCATGGATATTTCGCACCGCGTGCTGGTGCTGGATTTCGGCCGCAAGATCGCCGAGGGCACGCCGGCCGCGGTGCTTGGCGATGCGCAGGTCAGGCGCGCCTATCTGGGCGAGGACGACGAGGCGCCTGTTTCGCAAGAGTCCCGTGTCGCGGAGGCGCTCTCGTGACCAACTATGCCGAGCGGCTTTTGCGCGCCGACACGTTTCCCAAGCTGTTGCGGCTGAATGCGCTCGCGCATCCCGCCGACATCGCCTATCGGGAGAAGGATTTCGGCGTCTGGCGCGCCTGCACGTGGCGCGACTATCAGAGGCGGGTGCGCGACTTCGCGCTCGGGCTGGTCGATCTTGGATTAAAGCGCGGCGAGGTGGTCGCGCTGATCGGCGACAATCGGCCGGATTGGGTTGCCGGCGAGATCGCCGCGCACGCGGTCGGCGCGATCAGCCTCGGCGTTTATCGCGACGCGCTCGGTCCGGAGGTCGTGCATCTTCTCCTTGCCGGTGACGCTACGATCGCGTTCGCCGAGGATGAAGAGCAAGTCGACAAGCTGCTCAGCATCGCCGACCGCGTTCCCGATCTGCGCCACATCATCTACTCGAACCCGCGCGGCTTGCGCAAATATTCCGACCCGCGACTCATCTCCGCCGAAGAGCTTGCACGGCGCGGCGAGGCGCGCGCCGCCCGCGAGCCCGCACTCTACGATCGCCTGGTGGACGCAACGCAAGGGGAGGCGGTCGCGATCCTGTGCACCACCTCCGGCACGATAGCGCATCCCAAGCTCGCGATGCTGTCGGCCGGGCGCCTGCTGCGCCATTGCGCCGCTTATCTGGCGTTCGATCCCAAGGGGCCGGACGATGAATATGTCTCGGTGCTGCCGCTGCCGTGGATCGCCGAGCAGGTCTACGCGCTCGGCAAATCGCTGCTGTGCCGCATGAAAGTCAACTTCGTCGAAGAGCCCGACACCTTGATGCACGACTTTCGGGAGATCGCCCCGACCTTCGTGGTGTTCGCGCCGCGCCTCTGGGAGACGATCGCCGCTGACGTCCGCGCCAGGATCATGGATGCCTCGCCGGTCAAGCGCGCGCTCTACGCGCTTGGTATCAAGGCGGGCCTGGCGGCGCTGGCCAGGGGACGCCGTTCGGTTCTGGCGGAGACGATTTTGTTGCGCGCCCTGCGCGATCGTCTCGGTTTCACGCGCCTGCGGTCGGCCGCGACCGGCGGCGCGGCGCTCGGACCCGACACGTTTCGCTTTTTCCGCGCCCTCGGTGTGCCGCTGCGCCAGCTTTACGGCCAGACCGAGCTGATCGGTGCCTACACGCTGCACCATGACAACGATGTCGATTTTGATTCCGTCGGCGTCGCCTTCGATGCCGGCATCGAGATGCGCATCGAGGCGCCGGACGCCAATGGCGTCGGCGAAGTGGTCACGCGCCATCCCAACATGTTTCTCGGTTACTACAAGAGCCCGGGCGCCACCGCCGCCGACCTGCGCGATGGCTGGATGCACACCGGCGATGCCGGCTATTTCAATGCCGCCGGACACCTCGTCATCATCGACCGCATCCAGGATCTGGCGACGACCGCGCGCGGCACGCGCTTCTCGCCGCAATACATCGAGAACAAGCTGAAATTCTCGCCCTATGTCGCCGAGGCGGTGATTCTCGGCGATGGCCGCGACCATCTGGCGGCGATGATCTGCATTCGCTTTTCGATCTTGTCGCGCTGGGCCGAGAAGAAGCGCCTGTCGTTCACCACCTATACGGATCTCGCCTCGCGTCCCGAGATCTATGACCTTATTCGCCGGGAGGTCGAGACGGTGAATGCGACGCTCCCGGCCGGACAGCGCATCGCCAAGTTCCTGCTGCTCTACAAGGAGCTCGATGCCGACGACGGCGAGTTGACCCGCACCCGCAAGGTACGCCGCAGCGTCATCGGCGAGCGCTACGGCGACATCATCGCGGCGATCTACGCCGGCAGGCAAGAGATCGCGGTCGACACCGTGATCCGCTTCCAGGACGGCGCAACGCAGCGCGTGCAGACGAGCCTCGCCGTCGTGACGCTCGATCCGCCAGAGCCCGCCCGCTACCTGCTGGCGGCCGAGTAACACCGAGAACACATCGATGAACATGCAGCTTCTCATTCAGCTTCTGATCAACGGGCTCATCGTCGGCGCGCTCTATGGCGTCGTCGCGATGTCGTTCGTGCTGATCTACAAGGCGACGCAGGTCGTGAATTTTGCGCAAGGCGAGTTTCTGCTGATCGGCGCCTGGGTCTGCTGGGGACTGCTCACCAAATATCAGCTGCCGTTCTGGATCGGGATGCCGGTCACGCTGGTTTTCATGCTGGCCTTCGGCGTCGCGCTGCAGGTCCTGGTGCTGCGCCCGATGATCGGCGAGCCGATCATCGCCGTGATCATGGTGACGATCGGCCTCTCGACCGTGTTCCAGGCGGCGCTGAAATGGATCTTCGGCACCAACCTGCAGCCGTTCCCGCCGGTCTTCGCCACGCAGACGGTGAGCCTGCTCGGGCTGCAGATCCAGACCGTCTATCTGATGAGCCTTGCGGTGTCGCTCGCCATGATGGGCGCGATGGCGTGGTTCTTTCATTCGTCCAAATACGGCCTGGCGATGCGTGCGACCGCGTTCGACCAGCAGGTCGCGCAGTCGCTCGGCATCTCGGTCAAGTCCGTGTTCGCGATGGCCTGGGCGATCTCGGCGCTGGTCTCGGCGGTCGCGGGCGTCGTGGTCGCGGTCGTCAACGGCGTGTCGTCCGGGCTCTCGGTCTATGGCATCAAGGTGTTTCCGGCCGTGATCCTCGGCGGCCTCGACAGCATCGCGGGCGCGGTGCTCGGCGGCATCATCGTCGGTCTCCTGGAAAACACCGCGCACTTCGTCGACAGCCAGTATTTGCACTGGGGCAATCTCTACGAGATCGCGCCGTTCTACGTGCTGATCATCATTCTGATGATCAAGCCCTACGGCCTGTTCGGCACCAAAGACATCGAACGCATTTAGGACACTGGACACCGTCATGGCGATGCAGAGCCTTCTTCCGGCCGGCGATTTCCGCACGACTTATGCGGACGATACGGTCGTGTTCCCGACCACAACGGGCCGCACTGCGGCGCTCGCCGCGGTCGCGCTGCTGTGCTGCGCGCCGCTCGTGCTCAGCCAATATGCGCTCAGCATCCTGATCCAGATCGGATACCTTTCGATCGCGGCGCTCGGGCTCAATATCCTGGTCGGCTTCACCGGCCAGATCTCGATCGGCCATGCGGCCTTCTTCGGCCTCGGCGCGTTCACGTCGGCCTATCTCAGCGCCAAGCTGTCGGTTCCGGTGTTCTTCGCGATCCCGCTCGCCGCGGTGGTCACCGCGCTGGCCGGGCTGGTGTTCGGCCTGCCGGCCGCGCGGCTCAAGGGTCTCTATCTCGCGATCGCCACGCTCGCCGCGCAATACATTTTGCTCGACTTCTTCTCCCGCGCCGAATGGTTCACCGGCGGCGTCGTGCCGGCGACCGCCGGGCCGTTTGGCATCTTCGGCATCACGCTGCAGGGCGACCGCCAGTATTTCTACGTCGTGCTCGCCTATCTGGTGCTCAGCTTCGTGCTGGTGACCAACCTGATGCGCACGCGCGACGGCCGCGCGCTGGTGGCAGTGCGCGACCATTATCTCTCCGCCGAGATCATGGGCATCAACCTTGCCAAGTACCGCACGCTGTCGTTCGGGCTCGCCGCCTTCTTCGCCGGCATCGGCGGCGCGCTCTACGCGCATTACCAGGGCGTGGTGTCGAGCGAGGGTTTCACGATCGATCGCTCGATCCTCTTCCTCGCCATCGTGATCATCGGCGGTCTCGGCTCGGTCATGGGCACGCTGATGGGCGCCGTCTTCATGGTGCTGCTGCCCGAGGCGATGGAAGCGATCAGCGCGTTGTTGCGCGGCGGCGCGATCGATCAGGCGCTGGCGCTGCGCAACAACATCGCATTCTTGCGCGAGATCGCGATCGGGCTGGTGATCGTGCTGTTTCTGATCTTCGAGCCCGACGGGCTCGCGCATCGATGGGCGCGCATCAAGGCCTATTGGAAGCTTTACCCGTTCTCAAACTGAGGTCGTGACGGGTCAGGATATTTTCAGACCTCGAAACTCCAACAAGAAGGATACCCATTATGAAGACGATACTCCTGCGCGGGGCAGCGCTCGCGCTATTGTTCGCGGCGAGCGCCGCGCATGCACAATCGCAGGGCCAAATCTCGGTCGGCCACCTTGTCGACTATTCGGGACCGACCGCGGATATCGGCGTCCCGTTCGGCCACGGCGTGGCCGACGCGATGGCCTGGGCCAACCAGAAGGGCGGCGTCGCCAACACCAAGCTCAACATCGATAGCGTCGACTACAGCTACCAGGTGCCGCGCGCCATCAGCCAATACAAGAAATGGGCCGGCGACAAAGTCGCCGCCATTCTGGGCTGGGGCACCGCCGACACCGAAGCGCTGACCGGCTTCGTCGCCCAGGACCAGATCCCGTTCATCTCCGGATCCTATGCGGCCGCGCTGACCGACCCGACCGGGCGCAGCAACAAGGCCAAGCCCGCGCCGTATAACTTCTTCTATGGCCCGAACTATTCCGACGCGCTGCGCGGGATGCTGATGTGGGCGGCGCAGGACTGGAAACAGAAGGGCAAGTCCGGCCAGCCGAAATTCGTCCATATGGGGGCGAACCATCCGTATCCGAACGCCCCGAAGGAAGCCGGCGAGGCGATGGCCAAGGAGCTTGGCTTTGAGGTTCTGCCGCCGGTGCAGTTCGCGCTGACGCCGGGCGACTACACGGCCCAGTGCCTGACACTGAAAAGCTCCGGCGCGAACTACGCCTATCTCGGCAACACCGCCGGATCGAATATCTCGGTGCTCAAGGCCTGCAAGACCGCCGGCGTGGACGTGCAGTTCCTCGGCAACGTGTGGGGCATGGACGAGAACGCCGCGAAAGCGGCCGGCGATGCGGCGAATGGCGTCGTGTTCCCGCTGCGCACCGCCG
>JBBWZU010000545.1:0-3336 GCA_039649225.1 Hyphomicrobiales bacterium
ACCGACCACCCGCTGCATCTCGGCGCGCCATCAGTGCTGGTCCCTGACACCGAGGGGCTCGCGGCGCTCGGCGCCGCCGACGTGATCCTCAGCCTCGACTGGGTCGATCTTGCCGGCACGCTGCGCACCGCCAAGGCGCCTGCCGCCGGCGCCAAAATCATCAGCGTCACGGTCGACTATCAGGTGCACAACGGCTGGAGCATGGACCACCAGGGTCTTGCGCCGGTCGACCTCTTGCTTGCCGCCGATCCGCAGATCGCGGTTCCGTTGCTGGTGCAAGCGCTCGGTCCCGGGAAGCCTCTTGGCGCCACGCGCACCGAAACATCCGCGAAGCCCGCCACCGGCCCGCTCTCGGTCGAACATCTGGCGCAGGCGCTCAAAGCCGCCGTCGGCGACAAGCCGGCCTCGCTCACGCATCTGCCGCTATCATGGAACGGCGCGTGGTGGCCGTTCCGCCATCCGCTCGACTTTCTGGGCTCGGACGGCGGCGGCGGCCTTGCCGCCGGTCCGGGCGTCACGGTCGGCGCTGCGCTGGCGCTGAAAGGTTCCGGTCGCATCCCGATCGGCATCTGTGGTGACGGCGACTTTCTCATGGGCGCGACCGCGCTCTGGACAGCGGCGCATTACCGCATTCCGTTGTTGATCGTGGTCGCCAACAATCGCTCCTTCTATAACGACGAAGTGCACCAGGAGCGCGTCGCGCGCATGCGCAATCGGCCGGTGGAGAACAAATGGATCGGCCAGCGCATCAGCGATCCCGACATCGACCTTGCGGCGCTCGCGCGCGCGCAAGGCGCGCTCGGCTTTGGTCCGATTGACGATCCGGCCAAGCTGGCCGCCTCTTTCGCCGAAGCGGTCGCGGCCGTGGAGCGCGGCGAAGTCGCGGTCGTCGACGTCCGGGTCGAGCCGGGCTATACGCCGGCCATGACCGCGGCCGTGTCCAACGCGGAGAGGAAAGCCTGATGGCGTCCGTGACGCGCCTCGCCGACGAAGCACCGCGCGCGGGCGCCGTAGCGCCGGCGCTTGTCGTCGACGACATCGTCAAGCGCTTCGAGACGCCGGACGGCGTCGTCACCGCCGTCGATCACATGTCGTTCAAGGTCGCGCCGGGCGAGTTTTTGGCCGTCATCGGCCCGTCCGGCTGCGGCAAGTCCACGCTGTTCAACATCATCGGCGGACTGATGGACGGCTATGAGGGTCGCGTCGCGGTCGGCGGCGAAACCGTCAAGGGGCCGCACGCCGCGATCGGCATGGTGTTCCAGGAGGAGTCGACCTTCCCGTGGCGCACCGTCATCGAGAATGTCGCGTTCCCGCTCGAGATCACCGGCGTTGCCAAGGCCGAGCGCATCGAGCGCGCGCGTCATTTTGTCGACCTCGTCGGCCTCAACGGCTTCGAGCGGCGCTATCCGGCCGAGCTTTCGGGCGGCATGCGCCAGCGCGTCGCGATCGCGCGCACGCTCGCCTCCGAGCCGAAGATCCTGCTGATGGACGAGCCGTTCGGCGCGCTCGACGAGCAGACCCGCCTGCTGCTCGGCGACAAGGTGCTGCAAATCCAGGACCAGCTCAAGCAGACCTGCCTGCTGATCACCCACAACATCACCGAGGCCGTGCAACTCGCCGACCGCGTGCTGGTGATGACCTACCGACCCGGCCAGGTGAAGCGCATCGTGCCGATCGAGCTGACGCGGCCGCGCTCTTCCGAAATCGTGTCGAGCGATGCCTTCGGGCGCTATGTGGCGCAGATCTGGGGCGACCTGCGCGAGGAAGCCAGCCGCGGCATGCGCGACGACGAAAAGAACCGCGGCGGCAAGTCATGACGGCGCGCACGCTCGACAGGTTGCTGCCGCCGATCCTCGGCTTCGGCACACTGATCCTGTGCGTGGTGATCATCGAACTGCTGATCCGTTTCAACGTCGTCAACCGCTTCATCGTGCCGATGCCCTCGCAGATCGCCGGCGCATTCGAGCGCGTGATCCTTGAAGAGGACATTCCGCACCGCTTCCTCGTCACCATGCGCGAGTCGCTGTGGGCCACCGCCCTGCTGGCGCTATTCGGCATCGGCACCGGCGTGCTGCTCTACCGCGTCCAGTTGCTGCGCGACGCGACCGAAACCTGGGTCGCCGCGATGGCGTCGGCGCCGACCGTGCTGATGTATCCGCTGTTTCTCGTCATCTTCGGACGCAGCGAGAAGACCATCATCATGATGGGGTTCGTCGCCGGCCTGCCGGCCGTGATCCTGAAAACCATCGAGGGGCTGGCCGGCACGCGCCACGTGCTGATCAATGTCGGGCGCAGCTTCAAGCTGACCGAGATTCAGCTCTTCGTCAAAATCCTGTTTCCGGCCGCATTGCCGACCATCTTCGTCGGCCTGCGCCTCGGCATGATCTTCGCGCTGATCAACATCGTCGGCGTCGAGTTTTTAATCAATTTCGGCGGGCTCGGCCAGCTCATCAACGATCTTGCCGAACGCTACGACCTGCCCGGCACCTATGCGGCGATCTGCTTCGTCATTTTGGTCAGCGTCGTGTTCTTCTTTCTCACCGACAGAGTTGAGAAATGGCTGAGACCGGTCGCCTGAGCGCACCTGCGCAGCCGTTCGCGAGCGCCGTCACGCTCGTGCGCGTTGCCATCATCGTCGGCATTCTCGCCACCTGGGAAGCGGTCGCGGCGTCAGGACTGCTGTTCCGCGACGTCGTGCCGTCGCTGAAAGTCATCGGCCTCGCGATCGTCGAACTGCTGGCCGACCCGACTTATTACTTCAATCTCGGCGTCACGGCCGGCGAGATCGGCCTTGCGATGCTGATCGGCGGGCTCGCTGGTCTTGTGGTCGGCATCCTGCTCGGCAGCAACCGCCTGCTCAGCCGCGCCTTCGAGTCCTATCTCTATTATCTCGGGCCGACGCCCAAGATCATCTTCTTCCCGATCATGATCATGTGGTTCGGCGTCGGACCCGGATCGAAGATCGCGATGGGCGTGCTCTCCTGCTTTTTTCCTGTCGCGCTCTCGGCCGCCGCCGGGATGCGCACCATCGACAACGTGCTGATCCGCGTTGGGCGCAGCTTCCGCGCCAGCACCTGGCAGATGGTGACGAAAATCTATCTGCCGGCGATGCGCCTGCCGATCATCAACGGGGTGCGCCTCGGGCTCGGCGTCGCGATCATCGGCACGCTGCTGGCCGAGACCAAGCTATCCAACAAAGGCGTCGGCTTCCTCATCATCAACGCCTATTCGACCTTCAATATGCCGCGCATGTATGCGCTGCTGATCGTTCTGTTCGTGCTCTCGATCGGCGTGAACGCGCTGATCGGGAAGCTCGGGGGCGTCGGGACCATCAAA
>JBBWZU010000578.1:0-4285 GCA_039649225.1 Hyphomicrobiales bacterium
GCGAGAGTTCGGACGGCTCAGGCCATCACCAGTCCTACGTCTGCTGACACCGTTGCCTTTGGGAGCACTGTGACATTCAGGCGTGACGATGGGCGCGTGCAGAAATATCGTATCGTGGGAGAGGACGAGGCGGACCCGAAGGCCGGTTCTATTTCCTTCGTATCCCCGGTGGCGAGGATTCTGATGGGCAAAGCTGTTGGGGATGTCGTCGGCACAACCGATCAAGAGCTTGAGATCATTTCGATCTCATAGTCCCTCACTGGACGCAACCAAAGTTGGAACGGCCGCTTTCCGCACCGAAGGAATGCTGCTTTTCGAAGGGGGTGGCGGAGAGGGTGGGATTCGAACCCACGATACGGTTGCCCGTACGCCGCATTTCGAGTGCGGTACATTCAACCACTCTGCCACCTCTCCATCAGGGCAGAATGCGGGGAGTGGCACCCCGCGACGCGGGCAAGTCATAAGAGAAAGTCGGAGCGGAAACAAGCGCTGCCGAGACCGGACCCCATCCGCCCGGCCTTCGCCCGCCGGGCACCTCCCCTGAAGGGGAGTTATGGCATCGCGCCTGCGGCCACCACCGCTCACTCCTTGCTGGTCGGCCGGTTGGTAAACCGCGCATTGCCGAGCCCGGTCCCGATCGTCAGCACACCCCAATGCTTGACGTCGCGCATGTAGGGCACTTCGCTGAGGCCCTGCACCACCGCGTCATTGTGCATCAGGATGGTCACGTCGTGATCGCCGATCGAGGGGATCGCCTCGGCGAGCCTTGCCGGTAGTTTGAATTTGCTGCTTTCCCAATTCCCGGGCAGGTTCTGCGCGCCCTTGGCGATTAAACCGTCTTCCTCGATCTTGCCCGGAACCGCGAGGCCGATGAAGGGCGCGAGGTTGTGGCCCTCCTTCTTGGCGCGCTTGATCAGCTCCTTGAGCATGTCGATCAGTTCCTCGACCGCTTTTTCGCGGCTGAGCTTTTCTTCGTCGGCGTGGCGCCACTTTTCCGACTTCCAGACCGACGCTTTGGTGAGGTCCGAGGCCTTGCCGACATTCGGCAACACCACACCGGCGCGAATGTTGGTGCCCCCGATATCGGCCGCCAGGATGCTGTCGTGTCCCTTGAAGATCCAGGCCGGCGCCAGAAACAGGCTGCCGACCAGCGCCGCCTCGTCGGGGTCGCTATGGATCGGCACCATGTCGACTTTGATGCCGTCGGCCTTGAGGATGAGGTTGGCGCGGGCGATCGCAAGCTCGCCGATCCGGCTTTCACGAAACCCGCCGCCCATCGCGATGCGCTCGGTGCCGGCCCAAGCCTTGGCCTTGAGGAAGCGGCGCGTCACCATGGCCAGCTCCTGGGCGTAGTCCTCGATCGCGCTCTGGATCACAGCGGCAGCTTCGACGTCGCCCTCTTTCAGCACGACGTCGAGCTTGGGACGGCTGAGGTCGTCGGACGGCGTTTCGCCAAACGGATCGGCGCCGACCTTACGCAACGGCTTGCGCCAATTTTCCAGGATCGCGTGAAACGCCTGCCGGCTGGCGCGGTCGCCGAGGAAGCCGTCATCGTCCTTGAGCTCGAGATTGTAACTGTCGACGTCCACCGACGGCAGGCGCGAAGCGCCGTGCACGCCGAATGCGGCAGGTGCGGTGACAGCGTCGGTCATGATTTGCCCTCCGGGAACCGAGGCTCAACGTGCGAGCCAAGTGAAATGTTTCCGGTGGATCAAGCCGTTGACCGGACAGAGGAAATCATGCCTATCCGGCGCGTTCCTTGACAGTTTCGGGTTGTCCGCTCATAAGCATCGCGCGGTGCGGGCTCTCGCGCGCCCGCCTGCATGCGTTTTTGCGGCCTATGCCGCTGAAACAACTCAAAAAACCGACTTAACAAGAAGCCGGGCCGGCAAGCCTGTTACAGGGCTGATCGAGCCACGGGACGAATGAGGGATACCATGTTCGCAGTCATCAAAACTGGCGGCAAGCAATATCGCGTTGTCGCCGACGATACGCTGAAGGTCGAGAAGGTCGCGGGCGAGCCCGGCGACATCATCCAGTTCGGCGAAGTGCTGGTGGTCGGCGGCGACAGTGTCACGCTCGGCCTGCCGACGGTCGAAGGCGCATCCGTCGCGGCCGAAGTTCTGTCGCAGTCGCGCGGTCCCAAGGTCATCGCCTTCAAGAAGCGCCGGCGCAAGAATTCGCGCCGCAAGCGCGGTCACCGGCAGGAATTCACCCTGGTGCGGATCACCGAGATCCTCACCGGCGGCGCCAAGCCGAGCAAGGCCGCAACCGGCAAGCGCTTCCTCAAGAAGCCGAAGCCCGAAGGCGCCGAACAGCCCGCCGCGGCCGCGAGCTGACGCTAACAGAACGTTAAGGCGGTCAGCCCGCAAGGCTCGCGACTCTGACCGTCAAAGTTCAAAAGAAGTGATGGATCATGCGTCATTCAATTGATGCATTCATCGCGGAATCGCGGTAAGAGAATAACAGAGTTTCGGAGCATCTCATGGCACACAAAAAAGCAGGCGGATCTTCGCGCAACGGGCGCGACTCCGGCGGTCAGCGCCTCGGCGTAAAGCTGTTTGGCGGCGAAGCCTGCGTGGCCGGCAATATTATCGTGCGCCAGCGGGGCACCAAGTGGCATCCCGGCACTAATGTCGGCCTCGGCAAAGATCACACCCTGTTCGCCAAAGTTAACGGTCACGTTTCGTTCAACGTCAAAGGTAAAGGCCGCACCTACGTTTCCGTACTCCCGATGACGGAAGCGGCGGCCGAGTAAGACGGTGGATTTCAAGATCCGCCGGCACCCATAGCCCCGGCGGATACTTGGACAGCTCTTAAGGGTTCCAAGTCCGAGGGGGAGACGGGTCGCCGGCTCCCCCTCGGTGCTTTTGAAAGGAGCCCTGCTATGACGTGCCTGGACACTCTCCCGCCGCCGCCCCTTGCCGAGAGCTGTATCGTCGTCCTCGAGACGAAGCGGCTCGTATTGCGTGCGCCGCGCCTCGAGGACGCTAAAGCGGTTGCCGCGCTCGCCAACGATCGCCGTATCGCCGACAACACTGCACGCATCCCGCATCCGTACCGTATGACGGACGCCGAAAACTGGATCATCGGCTCGAACACCGAGCCCGATGCCGAAACCTTTCTCATCACTCTGGCTGATGGCCCCGTCATCGGCAGTTGCGCCTTCGATCTGCGTGAAGGGCCCGCGCCCGAGATCGGCTACTGGCTTGGGACCAAATATTGGGGCAAGGGCTACGCCACCGAGGCGGTGCGCGCGCTGATCGACCATGCCTTCACCGACCTGAAGCACCAGGCGCTGCAGTCCTGCGTGCGCGTCACCAACCCGCAGTCGCGGCGCGTGTTGGAAAAATGCGGCTTTCAGTGGAATGGCGTCGGTCTTTGCCGCATCCGTGCGCTCGGCTCGTCGGTACCGGTCGATCGCTTTCGTCTGGAGCGCGGTATCTGGACCGCACTGAAAAGCTGGGGTCCGGTCACGCGCGTGGCGTGAACGTGCAAGAGGAAGTCGGGGCGGAGCGATCTCGCCGCCCCGATCGCTAGCGATTCAGCCCGCACGTTTACTTGACAACGCGCCAATGACCGACGTGAGCGCCGACTGCCTCTTGTGTCGCATCGCGGCGCGCGAAGTCGCGGCGCATGTCCTTCATGAGGACGGCCGACTCATCGCATTTCTCGATATTTGCCCGATCAGGCCCGGCCACGCCCTGATCGTGCCGAAGCGGCACCACTGCTATTTCGACGATATGCCGGCCGACCTTGCAGGACTGATCATCGTGCTCGGCCAGAAACTCGCCGTTGCGATGAAGCACATCTACGGCGTCCCGCGCGTGGCGTTCCTGTTCACGGGCGGCGACCTGCCTCACGTTCATGCGCACGTCGTTCCGATGCATGAAAATACCGACATTACGTCACGCCGCTACATCGCGCAGGAACAGCTGACGTTCCGTGACGCGCCGCGCATACCGGGTCACGAGCTTTCTGCAACAGCAGAAAATCTCGTCGCAGCACTTCAGACAATCGGCTGATCAAACGACAGGAACCACGATGAATGCATTGATCGTCGTCGACATGCAGGCCGGTCTGCTGGTCGGGCCGACGAAGCACGATCTGCAGGGCGTGATCGCCCGGATCAATCAGCTTGCCGTCATGGTGCGCGAACGCTCCGGCAAGGTCATCTGGATCCAACACTGCGGCCGGCCGGACGAGGATTTCGAACCGGGTGAGCCAGGCTGGTCATTCCTCCCAGAGATGGATCGCCGGCCAGCCGACATCGTGGTGCGAAAGA
>JBBWZU010000587.1:0-7343 GCA_039649225.1 Hyphomicrobiales bacterium
GGTTCGCTCTCGCCCGCATCAAATGCCCGTCACGGCAACGCGAATACGACGAGTGCGCCGGAGTCCTTCGGCATATTGGCGTAGTTGCCGCCGAACAAGGCCGCATAGTCGTCGCCGACCAGCGAGCCCCAGCCGGTCATGACGGCGACATACTGCTTGCCGCCGGCATTGTAGCTGATGATCCCGCCGACATGGCCGATGCCGTTATTGTGCGACCACAGTTCTTCGCCGCTGTTCGCATTGTAGGCGTGCAGGACGCCGCGCGCGTCGGGCACGAACAGCAGGTTGCCGCCGGTCGCAAGCAGGCTCGACAGCGGTGGCTCGGGAAACCTTATTTCCCACTTCTTCTCGCCGGTGATCGGATCGCGCGCATCGACATGGCCGTACGCTTTTCCGCCCTCCGGGTCGCGCAGCTTGAAGTTCGCCCCGATATTGAGCTGCGCCATCGGCTCGAGGATCGGGGTCGTCTTGATGACCTCGAGATCCATGCACCATTCCTGGCCGATCTTGTAATAAAGCCCGGTGCGCGGGCTGTAGGCGCCGGTGTTCCAGCTGATCCCGCCGGCGATGGCCGGGCAGAGGTTTTTGTGCGAGCCCTCGACCATGTCGCGGCGGCCTTTCAGCTCGCCGGTCTTCGGATCGATGTCCTGCACGAAGTTGATGTTCTGCACCAGCCGCCAGACATTGGCGACCTTGGCGTTGCTGCGGTCGTAGACGAAGACGAATCCGCCTTTGTTGGGATGGACCACGAGATCGCGGCCGTCGCGCTCGAGCAGCAGGAATTCGCCGACCGAGCTGTCGAAGTCCCAGGCGTCGTGCGGCAGTTCCTGATGGTAGAACTTGAGCTTGCCGCTTTGCGGATCGAGCCCGATCACCGAGGTGGTGTAGAGATTGTCGCCCGGCCGCGGGCCCTTGGTCTTCCAGTCCGGACCCGACCAATCATAGAGCGGCGCCGGGTTGCCGGTGCCCCACCAGATCGTGTCGGTCTTGGCGTCGTAGGTGCCGGGCATCCAGCCGCCACCGCCGCCGGTGCGCCAGGATTCGCCGCCCCAGCTCGCTTTCGACTCTTCAGTTCCGGCGACCGTGAAGAACTCCCACTTCTTCTCGCCGGTTTTGGCATCGACAGCGAAGATCGGCCCGCGCCACGGCCACTCGCCGCCTTGCGCGCCGATGATGACCTTGTCCTTCACGAACAGCGGCGCACCCGTGAAGCCGACCGTGAGCTTCTTGGAGTCGATCAGCTTGGTGTCCCAGGCGACCTTGCCGGTCTGCATGTCGAGCGCGATCAGGCGGCCGTCCACCGTTCCGACATAGACCTTGTCCATGCCGAGCGCGATGCCGCGATTGTACGGCGAATGGGTCTGCGCGGCGACGAGCTCATCGTCGAGCTTGGGGAAGTACGACCACTTGACCTGTCCGGTCGCGCCGTCGAGCGCGAACACGCGGCTGTAGGAGCCCGAATAGTAAAGTGTGCCGTCGGCCACCAGCGGCATCGACTGCAGACCGCGCGTGGCGCGCCCCGGCTGGTGCATCCAGGCGACCTTGAGCTGGCGCACATTGCCGGCGTTGATCTGCTCCTGCGGACTGAAATGATACGAACGATAGCTGCCGTGATAGGTGAGCCAGTCGTTCGGGTTCTGATCCGCCGCGGCGAGCCGCGACGGGTCGACCGCATAGGCCGGGCTGGCGATCATGGCGGCGATCGCAAGCGCAGCGGTAAACAGGGACAAGCTTCTGCTATTCAACGTCATCGGCTTCCTCCCATTGGGCTTTTTAAGTGTTTGGGCGTGCAGGCAAGCCCAGCATCCTACCGTACTTTGGCGCCATCATGACAGCTATGGTTGCATGGCAGTTCCTCGTGGGCGCTGCGGGCTCACCCCTCCCGGTTGGCCACCCACAATCCCGCCGCCACGCAGGCGGCGCCGGCGATCATCCCTGGCGTCACCGGCTCGCCCAGCAGCGTGACGCCGAGCACGGCGGCGGTGACCGGCGAGAGCGAGAGGAACACCGTCACGCGCGTCGCCGCGATGTTGGCGAGCGCCCACAGCCACAGCACATAGCCGCCGCCGGAGGAGAGGCCGATGAATACGATTGCCGCCCAGGCGCTTGCGCTCAAATGCGCGGGCGCAACCAGCAGGTCGCCGAGCGCGGCCGGCACCAGCAGCGCCGCGGCGGCGGCCGCCATCGCAAAGGCGCTGACCGGCAGCGTCGGATAGCGGCGCAAATACGGCCGGTAGAGCACGCTGCAGATCGCGCCGGTCGCGGCCGCGCCGAGGATCGCAAGCTCGCCGCTCCAGCTGGCAACCGCATGGGCGGCGGCGCCGTTCATCAGCTTTTCGCCGAGCGCGAGCGTGACGCCGAGCAACGTGAGGAGAATGCCGGCGAGCTTGGCGATCGCGATGCGCTCATGTCCGACCAGCGCGGCGAACAGCAGTGTCAGCAGCGGGAAGGCCGCGAAGATCAGCGCGCCGCGTCCGGCCGGCACGGTTTGCAGCCCGTAGTTCAAGAGCGCGATCAGAACGCCGAATTGGCCGATGCCGAGCAGCGCGATCGGCGCGATATCGCGTCTGGCAAAGCGCACACGCCGGGCAAGCGCGAGCGCCGGCAGCAGGCAGGCAACGCCGATGGCATAGCGTATGAATGCAAGCGAAGACGGCGAGATCGCGCCGGCGACGAAACGCGTCGCCGTGATCGCGGCACCGACCTGCACGCCCGTGATGGCGGCGGCGAGAACCGCGAGCGCGGTGCGGTTCAAAGGTCGCGTTCCCAGGTCTCCCCGATCAGGTCGGCGCCGAAGGAGCGATGCGGCTCTTTGGCGACGAGCTTGAATCCGGCGCGCGCGTAAATGCCGCGTGCCGCGACGAGGATGCTCTGCGTCCACAGCGTCATGGACTTGTATCCGGCTTCTCGCGCAAAGCGCAGGCATTCGTCCACCAGCCGCTTGCCGAGGCCGAGGCCCCGCGCCTTGGGATCGATAATCAGCAGGCGCAGCTTGGCGATCTCGTCGGTCTTCTTCACTACGAACACCGAGCCGACGCGCTCGCTGTCCATCTCGGCGATCCAGCAGCACTCGCGTCTGGAATCGAAGTTCTCGATGAACTCGGCAGTGATCTTGGCGACCAGCGCCTCGTAGCTGATGTCCCAGCAGTATTCCTGCGCGTAGAGCGAGGCATTGGCCGATGTGACCCAGCCCATGTCGCCGGGCCGGTGCGGCCGCAGCACGATCGCCCTTGCGGCGGGCTTTTGCGCGCCGAGCAGATTTTCCACCCGGCTCATCGCTCCGACCACGCGTTCCTGATCGGCGTCGGAGAGCTTGCCGAGCAGCGCCGCCACCTGATCGCGTGAGGCCTGGTTGAGCGGCGCGAAGGCTTTGCGGCCCTTCGCCGTGATGGTGATGAGACTCTGGCGCGCGTCATCCGGCGCGCGCTTCTTTGCCACAAGGCCGGCCTCGCCAAAGCCGCGCAGGATGCGGCTGAGATAGCCGTGGTCGAGATTGAGATCGGCGGCAAGCGCCGTTGCGGTGACGGCGTCGCGATGCGCCAGCTCATAGAGCACGCGCCCTTCGGTAAGCGAGAAGGGGGTCTTCAGATAGTGTTCCTCGAAGACGCCGATCAGCGGGGTGTAGAAGCGCGTGAAATGGCGCACCGCGGCGACGCGCGCTTCGAGGTCGGGAGGAGTTGTCATTGTCATCGTTAGTCACCCGGTCGGATAAGGTGACAGCGTCAATCAATTTATTGACGTAGTCAAATATCGGCGCAGGCAACCGGCGTACGGAGCGTGACGATCCGGCGCCGCCCGAGACGCCTTAGGAACGCGGCCTCGGGCGACGCCGTGTCCGGATGGCCGCCAAGTTCGAGGTAAAATGCCTTGGCGATGATCAGGCCCTGCCGCGGCGAAACGGGTCGGCGCAAAGCGCGAGCGAAAATATCGAGCACGGTGGTGGTTTCCGGCTGAAAGATTGCGGCATTCGGCCGGTCGCGGCGGCTGATCTCATCCGCAAAGGCGATGGTTTCGTCGATCCAGGTCGGCCCGGGAACGCTGCCCGGCCGCAGAAACATCAGCCAGTCGCCGCGTGCCGCCCTGGCGGTCGCATTCAGACGCACGCCTAGCGGCTCTGCCGATAAGACGAATCGGCAGCCCGCGATGTCCGCGACCTCCTCGGTCTGATCGCGCGATTGTGCATCAGTTACAATGACTTCGCGAATGATGCCGGCGGTCGCGCCCGGCACCAGCGCAGCCAGCGTCGGCACCAGCGCGCGCTCCGAGTCGGCCGTTGGAATGATCACGCTGAACATGCAGTCCTCGGTTTCCAAGGTAGCACGCGGCGCCGCCTCGGCAATCGCGTAGCGGCAAAATGCCTAACACCTCAAGGGCTTGCGGCTTCGCGCGCGATGTTCTCACGCGGGTCAAAATTGTTCTTGTTTTGTTCTCAATCCGGCACTATCTTCTGGTCATGGCTTACTCATTGGCTCAGCGACGCCCTCCGGTGCCAGCGCCCTCCGTGGCGCCGGCGGGTGAATTCCTCGGCACCGCCGTCGACCGTGAACGACGGCGCGGCCGGGGGACGCTGTCCAATGCGTCGGGGCGCTACGAGCCGACCGCGCGCATCGCGTTCGACGATGGCTGGCAGAGCATCGAGGAACTGCCTGCCTTCGAGACCACGGTCACCGAGGAAAAGGCGCGCAAGATCCTGACGCGCAACGATTCTCCCGATATCGGCTTTGATCGTTCGGTCAATCCCTATCGCGGCTGCGAGCATGGTTGCGTCTACTGCTTCGCGCGCCCGACCCACGCCAATATGGGGCTGTCGGCCGGCCTCGATTTCGAATCCAAGCTGTTCGTGAAGCCCGATGCGCCCGAATTGCTGGAGCGCGAGATTTCGGCGCCGAAATATTCCCCCAAAGTGATCGCGATCGGCACCAATACGGATCCCTATCAGCCGATCGAGCGCAAATACGAGGTGATGCGCGGCATTCTCGAGGTGCTCGAGCGCGCCGGCCATCCGGTCGGCATCGTGACCAAATCGGCACTGGTGCTGCGCGATATTGACATTCTGTCGCGCATGGCGCGGCGCAACCTGGTGAAGGTCGCGCTGTCGGTGACGAGCCTTGATCCCAAGCTCGCGCGCATCATGGAGCCGCGCGCCGCGACGCCGGCGCGCCGGCTGGAGGCGATCCGCCAGCTATCCGAAGCGGGCATTCCGGCATCCGTGATGGTCGCGCCGGTCATTCCGGCGATCAACGACATGGAAATCGAACGCATTCTCGATGCCGCGAAGGCGGCCGGCGCCAAGGAAGCGGGTTACGTGCTGCTCAGGCTGCCGCTCGAAGTGCGCGACCTGTTCCGCGAATGGGTGATGGAGAATTTCCCCGACCGCTATCGCCACGTGTTCAAGCTGATCCGCGACACGCGCGGCGGCCAGGAATACGACGCCAAGTGGGGCGAGCGGATGACCGGCTCTGGGCCGATCGCCTGGATGATCGGACGCCGCTTCGAGGCCGCCTGCGAACGTCTCGGGCTGAACAAGCGCAAGCTGAAGATGACGACCGAGCATTTCGCGCCGACGATCAAGCGCCCGCAACAACTCGCATTGTTCTAAAGTGAGACCTGAGTAAAGAGAGAGTAAGCAATGGAAAAGCCGCGTCTCAACGTCGTCACGCTCGGTGTCAGCGATTTCGCGCGTGCCGTGCGTTTCTATCAGGACCTGGGCTTCGAGCGTCGCCTCAAGGTGACGGGCGATGACATCGCGTTCTTCGATGGCGGCGGCATGGTGATCGGGCTGTTTCGATGGGACATGTTGGCCGAGGATGCGCAATTGCCGAGCGAACCCAAGCCGCAGGCGTTTCGCGGCGTCACGCTGGCGCAGATGTGCCGTACCGATAAGGAAGTCGACGCTCTCATGACCAAGGCGCTTGTAGCCGGCGCAACGCTGCTAAAGCATGCGCAGAAGACGTCGTTCGGCGGCTATTCCGGCTATTTTGCTGACCCGGACGGCCATGCATGGGAAGCCGTGCGCGCGCCGGGCTTTGAATTCACCGCCGATCATCGTGTGATCCTTCCCGATTGAGCGCGGCAAGGCCTGCCTCTACAAGGGCGCGGCGGCTGGAATGAAGCCGCGTGCACGGGAGGCAAATCATGGATCTCAAGGACGCCGTTGCTGTTGTCACCGGCGGCAATGGCGGATTGGGGCAACGCATTTGCCATGCCCTGGCCAAATGCGGCACGCATATCGCGGTCGTTTATGCGCGCAGCTCCGAGGAAGCCGAAGGCGTGGCGCGCGACATCGAGCAACTCGGCGTTTCGGCCGCGGCATTTGCCTGCGATGTGACCAGGCCCGAGCAGGTGCGGCGCATGGTCGAAGACGTGGTCAAGCGCTTCGGCCGCCTCGACATCCTGATCAATGATGCCGCCTACAACAAGACCATTCCGTACCGCGATCTCGATGCGCTGACGATCGAGGAGTGGTCGAAAATCATGGACGTCAATCTCACCGGGCCGCTGCATTGCATCAAGGCGGTGGCGCCGGTGATGCAGCGTCAGGGGCGCGGCCGCATCGTCAATATCGCCTCGGTCGCGGGCCTTGCGCCGAGCGGCTCGTCGATCGCCTATGCGGTCTCCAAGGCCGGGCTCATTCACCTGACGCGCTGCATGGCGGTCGCGCTTGCGCCGGATGTGCTGGTCAATTGCGTCGCGCCCGGTCTGCTCGAAGGGACGCGCGCGACGGCAAATCTGGCGAAAACGCAGATCGAGCACGCCGCCGCCGCCTCGCTGCTCAAGAAGGCGGCCGACAAGGACGATGTTGCCGACCAGGTGGTCACGATGTGCCGCACCGAGACGATGACCGGCCAGACCATGGTCATCGATTCCGGCCGCATTTTCCACTGAACTCACAGGTTCGAACTTTTCGAAATGAACCCGGACGATTGAGTTCCCGCGGCGATCGGCGCAAAGATCGCCGCGATGAGTCGCAAGCCCGCCGCACGTCTTCCTTTGGGTGATGAGATCGTTCGCCCGACCTTCGCGCGCGAACGCGCCGCGATCAAACGCGGCATGTTCCCGGTCGCGGGCTGCGACGAGGCGGGCAGGGGCCCGCTCGCCGGCCCCGTGGTCGCGGCCGCGGTCATCCTCGACCCCAAGCGCATCCCGAAGGGGCTGAACGATTCCAAGAAGCTGACCGCCGAACGGCGCAATGAGCTCTATGAGAAAATCTGCCTGACCGCCGAAGTCGCGGTCGCCATCGCGCCGCCCTCGCGCATCGAGACCGACAATATCCGCGGCGCCTCGCTGTGGGCGCTCGCGCGTGCCGTCAAGGCGCTTCCGGTCGCGCCACGGCTGGTGTTCGT
>JBBWZU010000172.1:0-6396 GCA_039649225.1 Hyphomicrobiales bacterium
CGTCGCGCAGCGCGGCCGCCGCGCAGTCTGTGGCTTTGCTAAAGGACGTCGGCCTGCCCGATCCGACGCAACGCGCGCGCGCCTATCCGCACGAGCTGTCGGGCGGCCAGCGCCAGCGCGCCATGATTGCCACCGCGGTCGCGAACGGGCCGCGGCTTCTGATCGCCGACGAGCCGACCACGGCGCTCGACGTCACCATCCAGGCGCAGATCCTCGACCTGCTCGCCGCCCTGAAGGCGAAGAGCGAGATGGGCCTTATTTTCATCACCCACAATCTCGCGGTCGTTTCCGAGATCGCCGACCGCGTCTGCGTGATGTATGCGGGCGAGATCGTCGAGGAAGGCCCGGTTGCCGAAGTGTTCGCGCAGCCACGCCATCCCTACACGGCGGCGCTGATCGCGAGTGCGCCGGAGGGCGTGAGCGCAAAGCTTGCCGCGATCCCCGGCACCGTTCCGCTGCCGCATGCGCTGCCACCGGGCTGCAGCTTCGCGCCGCGCTGCGCCTGCGCAGCGGAGCCATGTCACACCGCCAAGCCCGCCTTCGCCGAAGTAGGCCCCGGCCGCGCCTCGCGTTGCTTCCGGTGGAAGGAGGTCGCATGACCGCGCCGGCGCCGCTGGTCTGGGCCGAGAACGTGTCGCGCAGCTTTGGCGGCCGCGCCGGCTGGCTCGCGCGCCGTTCCGAGATCAAGGCGGTGCGCGAGGTCAACCTCACGGTCGGACGCGGCGAGGCGGTCGGCGTCGTTGGCGAGTCGGGATGCGGCAAGTCTACGCTCGGTCGCATGCTGCTGCACCTCTTGGCCCCGACCAGCGGCCGGGTCTTCTTTGACGGGTGCGCGCTGCACGACCTGACGCCGTTAACGCGCCGCCGCCTGCGTGCCCGCATGCAGATGATCTTCCAGGACCCCTATGGCAGCCTCGATCCGCGCCGCCGCGCCGGCGAGCAGATCGCCGACGGCATTTTGATCCATGGACTGGCCGACCGGGCGACGGCGCGCACGCGCGTCGCCGAGCTGCTGCGCCGCGTCGGGCTTGATCCCGGTCATGCCGACCGGTTGCCGCACGAGTTCTCCGGCGGCCAGCGCCAGCGCGTCGCCATCGCACGCGCGCTCGCGACCGAGCCCGACTTCATCGTCGCCGACGAACCGGTCTCGGCGCTCGATGTCTCGGTGCAGGCGCAGATCATCGAATTGATGGCCGAACTGCGCTCCGCGTTCGGGCTCGCGCTTTTGTTCATCAGCCACGACCTGCACGTGGTGCGGCATTTGTGCGAGCGCGTGGTCGTGATGTATCTCGGCCGCGTGGTCGAGGAGGGAAATGCCTCCGAGATCTTCCGCGCGCCGGCGCACCCCTATACGCGCGCACTCATCGCGGCGACGCCGTCGATCCGCTCGCAGATGCGCGGTCGCAAGGCCGTGCTGTCCGGTGAACTGCCGAGCCCGGCCGCGCCGCCCTCCGGCTGCGTGTTCCGTACGCGCTGCCCGCATGCGATCGCGGATTGCGCGGCAAGCGTTCCGGCGCTGCGCGAGATTGCGCCGGGCCGGCGCGTCGCCTGCCTGCGTGACGACGTGGTGGTGCAGCATGCGTGAACTCGGTACGGCCGCCGCGTGCATGTCACAAGATTTCGAGCGGGCGCGGGCCCTTGGGCGGTGGAAACGCGCTGTCGAGCGCCGCGAGGTCGGTATCGCTAAGCTGGACGCCGGCCGAGTCCCGATTCTCGCGCACGCGCCCGATGTCGGCGGACTTCGGGATCACGATCATGCCGTCCTGCCGCAGCAACCAGGCGAGCGCGATCTGGGCCGGCGTCGCGTTGTGACGGGTCGCAATGTCTTTCAACGCGGGGTGACGCAGCAATCGGCCTTGCTCGATCGGCGAATAGGCCATGATCGTAACGTGCCGTTTGCGGCACGCTGGAATGAGATCATGTTCGGGGCCGCGGCGCGACAGATTGTACAGCACCTGGTTGGTGGCGCACCCCTCGCCATCAAGCCCCCAAAGCTCCTCCATGTCGTCGGTATCGAAATTGCTGACCCCCCAGTGACGGATCTTGCCGTCCTCGATCAGCGCCGCGAAGGCCGCGAGCGTGTCGGCAAGCGCCGGACCGCCGCGCCAGTGCAGCAGATAGAGATCGATGTGATCGGTCTTGAGCCGCTTCAGGCTACGCTCGCAGGCCGCGATGGTGCCGCGCCGCGTCGCATTCTCGGGCAGTACCTTGCTGACTACGAAAATCTCGTCGCGGCGCCCGGCGAAAGCCTCGCCGACGATCTCCTCTGCGCCGCCGTTCGCGTACATCTCGGCGGTGTCGATCAGCGACATGCCAAGATCGAGGCCGGCGCGCAGCGCCGCGACCTCTTGGCTCCGTTTGCCGGCGGATTCGCCCATGTGCCAGGTGCCCTGGCCGAGCGCCGCAACGCTCTCGCCGCCCGGCAGGCTGATCGTCGGTATCGTCATCGGCATGGCAACCTCCTTGCTGAGCATCTTCGGCGGCAGAAGCCATAGCAAGTGGACACAGCAATGCGAAGAGTAGCGATGATATCGGGCGCGAGCCGCGGCATTGGTCTCGCGATCGCGCGTGAGCTGAAGCAGTCAGGCTTTGCGCTGTCGCTCGGCATTCGCGCGCCCGGACGTTTCTACGATCCCCTCGCGACGGAAGACGAGGTGCTCGTCTATCCCTATGATGCCGCCGACCGCAACGCCGCGACGCCGTGGGTCAGGGCCACCGTGGCGCGGTTCGGCCGCATCGACGTGCTGGTGAACAACGCAGGCATTTCGCGTTTCGTGAGCCTTGAGGAAGGCAGCGACGACGATCTCGACGAATTGCTCGCCGTGAACGTCAAGGCGCCGTTCCGTGTCATCCGCGCCGCGCTGCCGCACCTGAAAGCCTCCGGTAGCGGCCGCGTGATCAATGTCGCCTCGCTCTCCGGCAAGCGCGTGATGGGCCTCAATGCCGGCTACCAGATGTCGAAGCATGCGGTCGTCGCGCTCACCCACGCGGTGCGGCGCATCGGCTGGGAGCACGGCATCCGCGCGACCGCATTGTGCCCGGGCTTCGTCGACACTGAGCTCGTCGCGCATGTGACCGACGTGCCGCACGATCAGATGATCGATCCGGCGGATCTCGCGCGGCTGGTCGCGACGGTGGTCGCGCTGCCGAACACCGCGGCGGTTGCCGAACTGCTGGTCAATTGCCGCTACGAGCACATGCTGTGAACCCCGCTTTGCAGAGCGGCTTGTTTCATCGCCTGGTTCCGCGCGACGGTGCGTCGATCCCATTCACCATCGACGGCGCGCCGGCCGAAGCGCGCGAGGGCGATCTGTTGTTGACGGCGATCCTGCTGCATCGCGCTGCCTTGCGCCGCTTCGAGTTCGGCGACGGGAATCGTGCCGGCTTCTGCCTCATGGCGGCCTGTCAGGATTGCTGGGTCAGTCTCGCGGATGGCCGCCGGCTGCGTGCCTGCACGACGCGGATCGAACCCGGCATGGCGGTTGTGATCGACGGAGCTGCTCGTGGCTGACCGGACCGTGGTGGTCATTGGCGCGGGCCCTGCCGGTCTGCGTGCCGCCGAAGCGCTGGTTCGGGGCGGCGTGCGTCCGATTCTCATCGACGAGGCCGAACGGCCGGGCGGACAGATCTATCGCCAGCCGCCGCCGGGCGCCACGCGCCCGCCGTCCGCGCTCTACGGACTTGAAGCGAAGAAAGCCATCGCGGTTCACGCCATCCTGGCGCGGCTCGGCGAGGCGATCGACTACCGGCCGCGTACGCTGGCCTGGAACGTGTCCGCGCAGCGTCTCGATACGCTCGGTCCCAAGGGGCCCGATGCGCTCGATTTCGATCGGCTGGTGATTGCGAGCGGCGCGATGGATCGCGTGTTGCCGTTTTCGGGCTGGACCCTGCCGGGCGTGTTCACGCTCGGCGCCGCGCAGATCGCCGTCAAGGCACAAGGCGTGTCGATCGGCCGCCGCGTCGCGTTTGTCGGCGCCGGGCCGCTGCTGCCGCTCGTCGTCCATCAATATGCCAAGGCCGGCGCCGAGATTGTCGCCGCGCTCGACGTCACACCGTTCTCGGCCAAGCTGAAAAATGCGCCGGCCATGTTGGCGCAGGCCGCAACGCTGGCAAAAGGGCTTTGGTACACGCTGCGTAATGCCCTCGCGGGCGTCACAATTCGATCGGACGTCCGCGCCATCGGCGTAGAAGGCGAGGGCCGGGTTCGCGGCCTGTGGTGGCGTGATGCTGCTGGCGCCGAGCATCGCGTTGCGTGCGATGCGGTCGGCGCATCGTTCGGGCTGAAATGTGAGACGCAGCTCGCCGACCTCGCCGGATGCGCGTTCACGTTCGATGCCGTGACCCGGCAGTGGGTGCCGCGGCGCGATGCGGCCGGGCGCTCGAGCGTAGAGGGCGTTTATCTCGCGGGCGATGGCGCCGGCATCGGCGGCGCGGATGTTGCCGAGTTGCAGGGCGAGCGCGTGGCGCTCACCGTGCTTGAGGATCTCGGAAAGCGCATCGACGCGGCTCGCGTCGCCGAACTCGATCGCAAGCTCGCGCGCCAGGCGCGCTTTCGTGGCGCGCTCGAGCGCGCCTATCCGTATCCGGCGCATCTGCTGGATGATGTTGCCGATAGCGAGATCGTCTGCCGCTGCGAGGGCATCACGGCGGGAACGTTGCGCGCGGCGGCGAGCGCGCGCGACGCGCACGAGATGAACCGCCTCAAGGCTTTCACGCGCATCGGCATGGGTCGCTGCCAGGGCCGCGTCTGCGGGCTCGCCGCCGCCGAGGTCCTGTCGCGAACGCTCGGCAAGGAGGTCGCCGCGGTCGGCCGCCTGCGTGGCAATCCTCCGGTCAAGCCGATCCCGGTCGGAGGATTTCCGTGACGGAGCGCCTTGCGGTCGATGTGGCGATCATCGGCGGTGGCACGGCCGCCTGCGCGGCCGCGGTCGCGCTGCGCGAGGTTGGTCTCACGGTGGCGGTGCTGGAAAAACGCCTGTGCGGCGCGGGTGCAAGCGGCGTCAATTTCGGCGGCGTGCGTCAGCAGGGTCGGCATCTTGACGAACTGCCGCTCGCACGCCGGGCACGTGCGCTGTGGGACGATCTCAATCAACGGCTTGGAGAAGACGTCGAGTTCGAGGCGACCGGACACATCAAGCTCGCGCGCTCGGAAGCCGACATGGCGGAACTCGAGCGCTACGCGGAGCGCGCGCGACAGCATGGCCTCGAACTGACGCTGCTTGGCGCGAATGCGGTTCGGGATGAATTGCCTTGGATCGGGCCGCAGGTCGTCGGCGCGTCGTTGTCGCCGAGCGACGGTCAGGCCAATCCGCGCGTGGTCGGGCCGGCCTATGCGCGGCTCGCGCGCAAGCGCGGCGCCGAGATCCGGGAGTTCGCGCCGGTGCATCGCGCGATATCGACCGGCGCGGGGTTCGAGACCGAGGCCGACGGCGTCACCGTGACGAGCCGCTGGCTCGTCAATGCGGCGGGCGCGGGCGCCGGCGTGGTTGCGTCGTGGTTCGGCGAACGCGCGCCGGTCGCGTCGCTGATGCCGAACATGCTGGTGACAGAACCGCTGCCCTATTTCGTCCCGCGTTCGATCGGCGTGTGCGGCGGCGACGTCTACGTGCGGCAGATTCGGCGCGGCAATGTGATCTTCGGTGGCGGGCACGGCTGGGGCGATGCCGAGCTTGGCTTGGCGCGACCTCACTCCGAGGAATCGCTCGGCGGCATGACGCGCACAGTCGACATCGTGCCCGCACTTGCGACCGCGCACGTGATCCGCATGTGGAGCGGCCTCGATGGCGAAATGCCGGACCACATCCCGGTGATCGGTTTCTCATCAACCACGCGGCAGCTTGTTCACGCCTTCGGTTTTTCCGGGCATGGGTTTCAGCTCGGTCCGGTGGTCGGTCTGATCATCGCGGAGCTGATTGCCGATGGCACGACGGCATCACCGATCGCGCCGTTCGCGATCGGGCGTTTCGCCGGTTGGACCGGTGGAACGGACGCGTCACACGGGGGCATTGAGCATTAGCGTGTCATTTGGCAGCGTGGCGGCGCCCGCACGAAACACTGAAGGCGTTCACGCAAAGTCATCACAGCAGATCGCGTAATCGGTTGCCGGGCGAAGCCGCGGTCCTGTCGGCGAACGGGCCTCGCAGGCCTCGCCGCTCCCGCGCTGCGCTTCGAGGAATGCGCTCAGGATTGCGAGGGGCAAAACTTCGTGCCGCGCGTCCACGGTGTCGTCGGTCGCTACCGGCATATTCGGCTCGGTTGAAAGCGAGCAAACCCATTCGCCATCCTGGTATTCGAGGCGGCGAAGTTTCCAATCCGGCGTTTCGAGCGCGATTAGGGTGAGCGCCGCATCGGTCCAGGCCTTGGCCTGAATGAGGCGAGCGAGCCGGCCGGTCTTAC
>JBBWZU010000607.1:0-8073 GCA_039649225.1 Hyphomicrobiales bacterium
CCGGCCATGTCGCCCTTCATGTCCTCCATGCCGGCCGCCGGCTTGATCGAGATGCCGCCGGTATCGAAGCACACGCCTTTGCCGATGAAGGCGATCGGCGCCGTTCCCTTCTTGCCGCCGTTCCAGCGCATCACCACGATCCGGCTATCCTGCCGCGAGCCCTGGCCGACGCCGAGCAGCGCCCCCATGCCGAGCTTGGTCATCGCCTTGACGTCGAGCACGTCGATGCCGACGCCAAGCTTGCGCAAGCTCGAGGCGCGGCGGGCGAATTCGATCGGAAAAAGGACGTTCGGCGGCTCGTTGACGAGGTCGCGGGCCATCACGACGCCGTTGGCGATCGCCTCGCGGGCCGCCCAGGCGCGCTTGGCGCCGGGCACATCCGCAACGCCGAGGGTGATGCGCGCCTTGACCGGCCCCTCCTCGCCCTCCTTCCGCCTGGTCTTGTAGCGGTCGAACGCATAGGCCCGCAGTGTCGCCCCGAGGGCGACATCGGCCGCCGAATCAGGCTTGAGCGGGCCGTCGGCGAGTTCCAGCAGCAGCATCGCCTCGCTGGCAGCCGACGGGATGCGTCCCATGGCGGCACCGCCGAGCTTCACGAAGTCCTGCGGCTTGCCTTGTGCTCTGTCTTGCGCCTGGTCGGCCGCCTTGCCGGTGCCCAGCACGACCAGCCGCGAGGCCTTGAGACCCTCGGGCGCCACGATGTCGAGCGCACTGCCGCTCTTGCCGGCGAATCGCTCGGATTTGGCGGCGCGCGCCACCAGGTCGGCGGCCGAACCCAGCAGCGCGCGGGTGCGCGGACCGAAGCGCAGGTTGTCGTCGGCGAACACCACCAGGACCCCGCCCGATGGGGATGCGATCGGGCCGAAGCCAAGTTTCCGGGTGTCCGCCATGGAACTGGTCCTTTCATGTCACACTGCGCCGGAAAACACCGATCCGGCGCCGAAATGGGTGAAATCTTGACGCTCAATAGCGCATCATCCGCGTTGTTGCGAGGTCGCTGCCCCGGTGTTGCCACTGATCCGGGCTAGGGTCTTGCTGCAGTGCGTCGGGGGACGTTGCGTCGCGGGGATGTGGGGGATACTGCCTGCCAATGAGCGCGTTCGACCGATACATTTTTCGCAAGACGTTTGGCGCCTTTCTGCTCATCCTCATCAGTCTCACGACGGTGATTTGGTTGACGCACGCCTTGCGCGAAATCGACCTCATGACCAATCAGAAGCAGACGGTCCTGACCTTCATCGGGATCACCGGCCTGCTGATTCCCATGCTGATGATGGTGATCGCGCCCATCGCGCTGGTGGTGGCGGTCGGCCACACGCTCAACCAGCTCAACACCGATTCGGAGATCGTGGTGATGAATGCGTCCGGCATGTCGCCGTGGCGCATTTTCCGCCCCTTCCTGACCACCACGCTGGTGGTCGCCATGATGGTGTTCGGGATTTCCGCCTACCTCGCGCCCAAGGGACTGCGCGAGCTGCGCAACTGGGCGACCAAGGTGAAGGCCGACTTCGTCATCAACATCGTGCAGCCCGGCCGCTTCATGACGGCGGAACGCGGGCTGACGATCCATATCCGCGAGCGGCGCGCCGATGGCCAGTTGCTCGGCGTTTTCGTCGACGACCGGCGTGACGCCAGCCAGCGCGCGACCTTCCTGGCCGAATATGGCGAGATCGTCGAGACCGGCCGCGGCACGTTCCTGGTGCTGATGAACGGCAACGTCCAGCGCGTCGAGACCGGCCGCCCGGATCCGACGATCGTGCTGTTCGAGCGCTACGCATTCGATTTGTCGCGCTTTACCGGCGGCACGCAGGTCACGACCTTCGGCGTGCGCGAGCGCAGCCTGTGGGAGGTCGCCTTCCCGGACCCCGAGGACCCGGTCTACAAGCAGCAGCCGACCGGTTTCCGCGCCGAATTCCATGACCGGCTGGTCGCCCCGCTCTATCCAATCGCCTTTACGGTGCTGTGCTTTGCGATTCTCGGCGCCCCGCGCACCAGCCGGCAGAGCCGCGAGATGTCGCTGATCATGACCGTGACGCTGATCGGCACGCTGCGGCTGATCGGCTTTGCCTGCAACGTGCTCGCCGCCCAGACGGTCACGGCCATCTATGTGCTCTATGCCTCGCTGATCGTCGCTTTCGCCGGCGGCCTGTATGCGATCCATCGCGGCGCGGTGCTGGAGCCGCCGGAGTTCGTCACCCGCCCGCTCGCCATGCTGTCCGAGCTGCTTCAGCGCCGCCTGCAGCCATCGTGAACCGGGCAGCACGATGATCTCACGCACCCTCATCCGCTACTTCGGCATGCGCTTCCTCGGCGCCGTGATGTCGGTGTTCTTTGGTATTTTTCTGCTCATCGTGCTGGTCGACTATATCGAGATGATGCGCCGCGCGGCCGACGTGCCGAACCTGTCCGCCTGGGTGGTGGCCAAGACGTCGTTTTTCCGCGTGCCGCAATTGATGGAGCGGCTGCTGCCGTTCTCGGTGCTGGTCGGCGCGATGACCTGCTATCTGGCGCTCTCGCGCCGCAACGAGCTGGTCGTCGCCCGTTCGGCCGGCATGTCGGCCTGGCAGTTCGTGGCGCCTGCCCTCATCGTGGCGTTCGCAATCGGGATTGCGGCGACCGCGCTCTACAATCCGCTCTCGGCGATGATGCGCGAATGGTCCAAGAAGCTCGAAGCCGACATGTTCGGCGACAAGCAGGCGGCCATGCAGCAAAGCACGCAGGGTTTCTGGGTGCGCCAGAAGAGCGTCGATGGCCAATCGATCGTCTATGCGGCCTCGAGCCAGGAACAGGGCGTCCGCCTCGACGGCGTCAGCGTCTTTACCTTCAGCCCGGGCGGCCAGGCGCTGGAGCGCATCGAGGCCAAGCGCGCCAGCCTGGAGACCGGCTTTTGGCGCCTTGAAGGGGTGCGGGTCTATGCCAGCGGCGTGCCGCCGCGCGAATACGAGACCTATCAGGTCAAGACCAACCTCACCGCAGCCCAAGTCCGCGAGAGTTTTTCAACGCCTGAAACCGTGCCGTTCTGGGACCTTCCCGCGTACATTGAGATCGCCGAGCGGTCCGGCTTGGTCGCCGCTGGCTATAAATTGCAATATCAGATCCTTATCGCCCGCCCATTTCTGCTCTCCGCCATGGTATTACTTGCGTGTTCTGTTTCTTTAAGATTTTTCCGCTTCGGTGGCATCACGAAGATGGTTTTGAGTGGCGTCACCGCAGGCTTTCTGCTCTATGTTCTGTCGAAGGTGACCGAGGATTTGAGCAAGGCGGAACTGCTGCACCCTGCCGCGGCAGCTTGGCTGCCTGTGCTTGCAGGGGGGCTAACCGGTTTCGTCGTGCTTCTCTACCAGGAGGACGGTTAATGGCCGCGGCGCGTAATGCTCGGCCACTGAGTGCGCGCCGGCGTGGCCGGCTGACGGCGTTCGCCTGCGCGACCGCGGCGGCGCTTGCGTTGGCGGCCGGCTTTGCCGGCCCGGCGGCGGCTCAGTTCAGCGATACGAATCCCCCGTTTGTCGGCATTCCGAAAGTGCCGAACGTGCCCACCGCGTCCTCGAAGCTTGATTCGGGCCTCGGCGGCGACGCGCAGATGCTCGTGCAGGCCGACGAGTTGCAGTACGACAACACCAACAACCGCATCCTCGCGGTGGGTAATGTCCGCATCTACTACAACGGGTCCACGATCGAGGCGAACAAGGTCGTCTACGAGCAGAAGACCAAGCGCATGCGCGCCGAGGGCAACGTCCGCATCACCGAGGCGGACGGCAAGATCGTCAACGGCGAGATCATCGACGTCACCGACCAGTTCCGCGATGGCTTCATCGATTCGCTGCAGCTCGAAAGCGCCGACAAGACGCGCTTTGCCGCGCCGCGCGGCGAGCGCTCCGGCGGCCGCTACACCACCTTCCAGAGCGGCGTCTATACGGCCTGCGAGCCCTGCAAGGACGATCCGAGCAAGCCGCCGCGCTGGCAGGTGCGCGCGACGCGGATCATCCACGACGAAGCCGAGAAGATGATCTACTTCGAGAGCGCACGCCTCGAAGCCTTCGGCGTTCCGCTGTTCTACTGGCCCTACCTTTCGACGCCCGACCCGACGGTCAAGCGAAAGACCGGCTGGCTCATTCCGAAGGCCGGCTATTCGTCCTCGCTCGGCGCCAGTTTTTCCGCGCCCTACTTCTGGGCGCTCGCGCCCAACTACGACGTCACCATGACGCCAACCGTCTATTCGAAGGAAGGCCTGCTGATGCAGGCCGAATGGCGCCACCGGCTGATGAACGGCTCGTATTCGATCAAGGCCTCGGGCATCTTCCAGCTCGACCCGGGCAACTTCGAGAAGCGCTTTACGCCGCTCTATCCCGGAGACAAAGACCCGGGCGACCGGCTGTTCCGCGGCAGCATCGACACGACCGGCCAGTTCGCGCTCAACAACAACTGGGTCTGGGGCTGGGACGGAACCGTCGTCACCGACCGGATGGCGATCCAGGACTACGGCCTGCGCTCCTACTTCGCGATCGTCGATCCGCTGAAATCGGGCGGCCTGGAAACCGTCACCCAGCTTTATCTGACCGGCCGCGGCGAGCGCAGCTGGTTCGACGCCCGCGCGATGTACTTCTATGGCCTTTCGGGGGCCGACGTTCAAAAGCAGCTTCCGATCGTCGCGCCGGTGATCGACTACAAGAACAAGCTGGCCCAGCCGCTGTTCGGCGGCGAGCTGACCTATCGCGCCAACGTCACCAGCCTGACGCGCGATCAGGCTGAGTTCGATCCAATCTCGCAGAACGCCTTCAACACCGGTCAGTGCGCGTCTCTCACAGCCGACTCGGCCTTGAAAACTCCGGCCGACTGCATCATGCGCGGTTTCCCCGGCACCTATTCGCGCGCCTCGGCCGAGGCCACTTGGCGGCGCACGATGATCGATCCCTATGGACAGAAGTGGACGCCGTTCGCGATGATCCGCGCCGACATTGCGGCGCTGTCGGTCAAGAATGAGCCCGGCGTCTCCAATTTCCTGCCCACCGGCGACAGCACGGTCGGGCGCGTGATGCCGGCCGTCGGCCTCGAATACCGCTATCCGTTCATCGGCGTGCAGCCGTGGGGCACGCAGACGATCGAGCCGATCGCACAGCTTGTCGTGCGTCCCAATGAAGGCGCCATCGGCAAGCTGCCGAACGAAGACGCGCAAAGCATGATCTTCGACGACGGCAACCTGTTCAGCGTCAACAAGTTCTCCGGCTGGGACCGTGTCGAGGGCGGCACGCGGCTGAATGCCGGCGTGCAATACACCGCGCAGTTCAACAGGGCCGGCTTTGTCAACATGCTGTTCGGGCAGTCCTACCAGCTGTTCGGCGAGAACTCCTATGCGATTGCCGACAGCGTCAACACCGGCCTGTCCAGCGGACTTGCCAAGCCGCGATCCGATTATGTGGCGCGCATCGCCTATCAGCCGGACAGTATCTACTCCTTCGTCTCGCGCTTCCTGCTCGACGAGAACTCATTCACGGTCCGCCGGGTCGAGGTCGAGGCCCGCGCCAACTTCGATCGCTGGCAGTTCACCGGGCTCTATGGAAACTATGACGCGCAGCCGGAAATCGGCTTCCTGCAGCGGCGCGAGGGCGTAACCGGGCAGGCCCAGTTCAAGTTCACCCAGAACTGGAGCCTGCTGGCTCAGGCCCGCTACGATCTGCAGGCAAACCAGATCAACCAGTACCGCGTCGGCCTTGGCTATATCGACGATTGCTTCGCGATCTCGCTGAACTACAGCAGCGACTTTAACTACAGCGGCACCACCACGACCGATAACAAGGTCATGCTGATCATCAATTTGCGCACCATCGGCGGCTCCACCATCAGCCAGGGTCTTACCCCCTCGGGCACGAGCGGCTATGGTCTGGGCGTTTTGTGAACTATTAGAAAGCATAGCGTCGCGGCGTGAACGGCGGGGCGGCTGAAGGATAGCGGGATAGTGCCCATGCTCACGAACACATCTTGTTCGTTCGCCGACCGGTCGGCGATCCGGTTTCTGCGCGCCCTCGCCGGCGCCCTGCTGCTCGCCGGACCGATGCTGCTGGCAGCGCCCCCGCAAGCCCGGGCGCAGATCGCCGCCCTCGTCAACGGCGAGCCGATCACCGTCGTCGATATCTCGCAGCGCAGCCGCCTCATTCAGCTGTCGACCCAGAAGGCGCCTTCGCGCCAGGAGGTTCTCGAGGAGCTGATCGACGACAAGCTCAAGGTCAACCTGTCGAAGCGCTTTATCGCCGAGGTCCCCAAACGCGAGATCGAGAACTCGTTCGCATCGATCGCGCGCCGGACCGGTGCAACGACGGCCCAGTTCACCCAGATGCTGAAGCAGCAGGGCTTGAACGCCGACACGCTCAAAGCACGCATCCACGCCGACTTCGTGTGGCAGCAAATCATCCGCGGCAAGTTCCAGGGCAGCCTCCAGGTCGGCGACAAGGAGGTCGAGGTCAAGCTGCAGGCCGCCAACAAGATGGACACGGCCGGCTTCGAGTATCGGCTGCAGCCTATCCTGTTGCTGGTGCCGAAGGGCGCGGCTCCGGCTGTGATCGAGGGGCGCAAGCGCGAGGCCGAAGCCCTGCGCGCGCGTTTCCAAAGCTGCGACGATGGCTTGCGCGCCGCCCGGGCATTGTCGGATGTGGCGGTGCGCGAAGTGATCACGCGCGCGTCGGCCGATGTGCCACAGAAACAGCGCGAGCTGCTCAACGAGACCCCGATCGGCCGTCTCACGCCGCCGGACGTGACGTTCCAGGGCGTCGAGATGTTCGCGGTGTGCGGCAAGAACCCCGCAAAAGGCGGCGATACTCCGGCGATGCGCGAGGCGCGCGAAGCGATGTACCAGGAGCGATTTCAGGCCGCATCGAAGAAGTTCCTCAAGGAACTGCGCAGCCAAGCGCTGATCGAGATCCGATAATACGATGACGCGACCGCTGGCGCTGACACTCGGCGAGCCGGCAGGCATTGGCCCGGATATCACGCTGAGCGCGTGGCAAAACCGCCGGGCGCTGTCGCTGCCCGCCTTCTACGTTCTCGGCGATCCGGACTTCCTGCAGGCCCGCGCGCGCCTGCTCGGCCTCGACGTGCCGATCGCCCTCGTCGAGCCGCACGCGGCCGCAGCGGCGTTTGCCGGCGCGCTGCCGGTCGTCGCGCTCGCCGAGCGCGTCACCGCCGAACCCGCCCATCCGGATGCCTCGAGCGGCCCGGCCGCGATATCCTCGATCCGCCGCGCGGTCGACGACGTGATGTCCGGGCGTGCGCATGCGGTCGTCACCAACCCCATCGCCAAGGCGGTGCTCTACCGCACCGGCTTCGCCGAGCCCGGCCACACCGAGTTCCTCGCGCGTCTGGCCGAAGAGCGGACCGGCCGCGCGGCGCGCGCCGTCATGATGCTGTGGTCGGAGGAACTGGCGGTGGTTCCGGTGACGATCCACCTTCCGGTCCGCGACGTGCCGCAGGCGCTCACGACCGAACTGATCGTCGAGACCGGACGGATCGTGGCGCGCGATTTGCGCGAGCGTTTCGCGATCGCGCACCCGCGCCTGGTGCTTGCGGGCCTCAACCCGCATGCCGGCGAAGAGGGTGCGCTCGGCGCCGAGGACCAGAGCGTGGTCGCGCCGGCGGTCGCGCAATTGCGCCGCGAGCGGATCGATGCGCACGGGCCGCTGCCGGCCGACACCATGTTCCATGCGGCGGCGCGGCGCGGCTATGACGCGGCGCTCGCGATGTATCACGATCAGGCGCTGATCCCGATCAAGACGCTCGCCTTCGATCACGCCGTCAACGTGACCCTCGGCCTGCCGTTCGTGCGCACCTCGCCCGATCACGGCACCGCGTTCGATATCGCCGGCACCGGACGCGCCAGCATCGCCAGCCTGGTGGCGGCACTCAGGCTCGCGGCGCGGCTTGCCAGCGTCGACGCGATGGCGCCGGCCAAATGAACACGGCGCAACCGAACGCAGCGGACGGCTTGCCGCCGCTGCGTGACGTCATCCGGCGCCATGACCTCTCCGCCCGCAAGTCGCTCGGCCAGAATTTCCTGCTCGATCTCAATCTTACCGGCCGCATCGC
>JBBWZU010000618.1:0-3485 GCA_039649225.1 Hyphomicrobiales bacterium
CACGTGCGGGTGAATTCCTGCAGCACCCCATCCTGGCGCTGCTGACGTTCCTCGATCAGGTTCGAGATGAACAAATTCGGCAGGATGGTCGCGACGGCGAGCCCGGCGATCAAGACCATCTTGGAGATCGAGGCGTAGTTCGGCGGCGCGGACGGTGCGGCATATGTTTCGGATTCCGCCGTTGCCGGCGGCGGACCGAACGGGTCGGTATGGCTTGGATCATGCGTGGGATCGTTCGGCGCATCGGTAGTGTCACCCATCGGGCTTTCCTTCTGCTGGTGGTGAAACTTGAGGCTTCATTCCGCCGCGAGGAGCGGCGTGGCGCTGAGGGCGCCGAACCGGCGCTCGCGGCTGTGGAAGTCGGCAAGTGCCGCGCGCAGGTGCTCCGGACCGAAGTCCGGCCACATGGCGGCGGTGAACAGCAGTTCGGCGTAGGCGCATTCCCAGAGCAGGAAATCCGAGAGCCGCTGCTCGCCGCCGGTGCGGATCATCAGGTCGACATCGCGCCCGGTTCCGTGTCCCTGCCACGCCAGCAGGCGCGAGAACGCGGCGCGCGCCGGCGAATTGTCGCCGAGCCAGCCGGAGGCCGCGTTCGCGATGGCGGCGCGGCCCGAGTAGTCGATCGCGACATTCAGCGCGAGGCGCGTGCCAAGCGCCGAGGCCTGCTCGGCGGTCTCGATTTCGGCGGCGAGCCCGTGCGGCAGCCGATCGCGCCGGCCGATCGCCTTGAGGCGCACGCCATTGTCGACGAGACGCGCAAGATCGCGGCGCAGATAAGTCCGCAGCAGCAGCATCAGCACTTCGACTTCGAGCGCCGGCCGTCGCCAGTTGTCGGCCGAGAAGGCGAACAACGTCAGCGTGGTTACGCCGAGATCCGGCGCGGCCTCGACCACGCGGCGGACCGCCTCGATGCCTTCGCGATGACCGGCGGCGCGCGGCAGGCCGCGCCGCTCGGCCCAGCGGCCGTTGCCGTCCATGATGATGGCAACGTGCAGTCCTTGGCCGCCTGCGACCTCCGTCGGAAGCGCCGGCGCATTGTCTTGTCTTTCGAGAGTACTTTGCATTGTAAAGCTTCTCCGCAAATTTTTTTGGAAAGATTCCGCTGTGAGCCGTTACGCCGGCTTGAGGCGCCGCAGGTTGGTCGATGCGCCCACGCCCTTGGCGGCGCTCGCCGCGTCGCGCACGACCTGTTCGAGCACTTCGAGATAGTCGAGGTAGCGCTGCCGCCCCTCGGGCGTGATGCGGCAGAAGGTTTGCGGGCGATTGTGGTCGTAGCCCTTCTCGATCGCGACGAGACGGGCTTCCTGCAGCACCTGGAGATGACGCGACAGATTGCCGTCGGTCAGCCCGCACATCTGCTTGAGATCGCCGAACACCAGTCCCTTCGGATGCGCGACCAGCGAGGTGAGCACGCTGAGGCGCGCCTTCTCGTGGATGACACGGTCGAGCCCCTCATAGGCGAAACGCCCCTGCTCGCTCTTAGTCTTCGCCATCGTGCTCTCCGGTCGCGCGATAGATCATGAACGCCATCAGCAATTGTCCGATGCCGAACGGCAGCGCCATCGCGAGCGGCGAAAACGGCGCGCCGCTCGACAGTGTCAAAGTCGCAAGGCCGGCGGCGAGATACCACACCCCGACCGCGAACAGGCCGCGCGGCAGCGAGGCGCGCGAGGCGAACACGCCGAGACTGAAGATCACCTGCCACAGGCCGGGCAGCATCCACACGCCCTGCGGCGCGAAGCGATAGATCACGACGGTGAGCAGCAGGCCGGCGACGCCGGCCGGGATGAACTGCTCGATCGCCGCATACAGCATCTCGTCGGCAAAGCCGCCATGGATGCGGCGCGTGCGCGCGATCATCTCGGCGCCGGTGATGACCACGGCCAGCGCCGCCATGCCGGTCCACAGCATCAGATAAGCGAATGTGTCGGCAGCGGGATCCGGCAGCAGCATGGCTTGAAGCGCGGCGGCGGATAGCGCCAGCAGCCCGGTCGCCGCCACGGTGACCGGGCCATAGCCGCGAAACTCGGTTCCGCGCGCAAGCTGGCTGCGGATCGCCGTGATGTCGGCCAGCGCCTTGTCGAGATCCTTCATGCGGCCCCGCGTCGCCCCTTGGAGGTCCAGTGTCACTTTACAATGCAAAGTACACTGACATGCAAACAAAAGTCAAGCGGCGCCGTATTGCGCCGGTCCCGCCTTGCCAGTCCGCGTTGCCGGTCTCCGTTGCCGGTCACCGTTGCCGGTCACCGTTGCCCCGGCAACACGGCGGGCCGCTATTCGCAAGCTGCATGCGGCAAAACTGCGGAATCGTGTAAGCTCACCAAAATGGTCTTCGCGGCCGGGTGCGGAACTTTCATCGCGCCTCATGGAGATCCGGCATGACACGCTTTGTTCGTCTGCTCGTTTTCGCGGCTTCGCTTCTCACGCTCGCCACGCCGTCACGCGCCGAGGAGCCAGTCGACCTTCTTCTGGTTCTCGCCTCCGACGTCTCGCGCAGCGTCGATACGCGCAAGTTCCAGCTCCAGCGCGAGGGCTACGCCGCCGCGCTGTCGAATCCGCGGGTGATCGACGCGATCCGCTCCGGCCCGCACGGGCGCATCGCGATCTGTTTTGTCGAATGGTCGGGCGTCACCTCGCAGAAGCTGGTGATCGACTGGACCATCGTCGACGACGCCGCCTCGGCGCGCAAGATCGGCGATCAGCTGATCGAGCTGCCGCGCGCGTTCGCGGACCGCACCTCGATCAGCGCCGGCATCGAGTTCGCGATGAGCCAGCTCGAGCGTGCGCCGTACCGCGGCGTGCGCCGCACCATCGATGTCTCGGGCGACGGCACCAACAATTCCGGGCGCGACGTCACGCTCGCGCGCGACGAAGCGCTCCAGAAGGGCGTCACCATCAACGGGCTGGTGATCCTGAGCGACTCGCCGCTGCCGTGGAATCCAGAGCACACCAACCCGCCCGGCGGGCTCGACGGCTATTACCGCAACAATGTGATCGGCGGCGCCGGCGCTTTCGTGATGGTGGCGGAGAACCACAACTCGTTCGGTCAGGCGATCGTGAAGAAGATGATCGCCGAGATCGCGTTCAATCCGCCGCCGAGGGGCGTGATTTTGAGGTAGCCCCGCGCTTGCTTGTCCCTCCCCGAAGGGGAGGGTGGACACGAGCCATAAGCGCGTTTACGCGCGCCTACGACGCGCTATGGCGAGTGGACGGGTGAGGACTCCTTCGCTGCGGGCAACCCCATCCCGGCGTGCTATGCACGCCGACCCTCCCCTTTCAGGGGAGGGATAAGGAAGAGAAATGTTCACCCTCGCCGAGCTCGAAGCCGTCCTGCCGATCGTGCGTGCCGGCGTACCAGCGACGCCGCAGTTCGCCTGGCCGCTGCTCAAGGCGCGCACCGGCGTCGACGTCGTCCTCAAGCACGAGAACCACACGCCGACCGGCGCCTTCAAGGTGCGCGGCGGGCTCGTCTATGTCGACCGGCT
>JBBWZU010000620.1:0-13289 GCA_039649225.1 Hyphomicrobiales bacterium
ACCCCTCCGGGAAACGCGCTATGCCGCGAGATCAGCCACCACCGCATCGAGGATCGGAAAGCCCGCGCGGGTCACGCGCAGATGGCCATCGGGCGTTGCCTCGACAAATCCTTCCGCCCCCAACGCCGCTATGCGCGCGGCATCGAGCGAATGACCGGAGAGCGCCGTAAAGCGCTTCGGGTCGATGCCCTCGGCAAGGCGCAGACCCATCAGCAGGAATTCATCCGCCTGCTCGCTGGTGAGCAGCGTTTCGTCTTCGATCACGCCGTGCCCGCTCGCTTCCACGCGCATCAGCCAGGATTCCGGCCGCCGCTCGGTCGAGATCGCGTGGCGCTTGCCGTCGATCACGAGACGGCCGTGCGCGCCGGGGCCGACGCCGGCATATTCGTGATAGCGCCAATAAACCAGGTTGTGCCGGCATTCGGCGCCGGGACGCGCGTGGTTGGAAATCTCGTAGGCCGGAAGGCCGCGCGCGTCGGCGATTTCCTGCGTCAGGTCGTAGAGCGCGCGCGCATTGTCGTCGTCGGGAATGACCAGTTTGCCGGCCGCGTGCAGCGCGGCGAACGGCGTGTCCTGCTCGATGGTGAGCTGATAGAGCGAGAGATGCTCGGCAGCTTCATCGATCGCGCGCGAAAGTTCAGCGCGCCATTCGGCCGTCGTCTGGCGCGGCCGCGCGTAAATGAGGTCGAATGAATAGCGCTCGAACGCCTTGCGGGCGATCTTCACGGCATCGAGCGCTTCCTTGGCCGTGTGCAGCCGGCCGAGCTCCTTCAGCGCGGCATCGTCGAGCGCCTGCACGCCGAGCGACACGCGGTTGACGCCGGCCGCCCGGTAGCCGGCAAAGCGCGTCGCCTCGACACTGGTCGGATTGGCCTCGAGCGTGACCTCGACGTCGGACGCAACGCTCCAGTGCTTGCCGATGGTGTCGAGGATGGCGCCGACCGTCTCGGGCTTCATCAGCGAGGGCGTGCCGCCGCCCATGAAAATAGTCGAGACAATGCGGCCCGGCGCGCGCTGCGCCGTTGTGGCGATCTCGGCCGCGAAGGCGCGCACGTAGCGTTCTTCCTCGATGCCGGTGTGGCGCACATGGCTGTTGAAGTCGCAATAGGGACACTTGGAGAGGCAGAACGGCCAATGGACGTAGACGCCGAAGCCGGCGTCCGCGCCGGGCCTGTCAGCGCCGCTCAAGACAAGCCTCCGCGAGCTTGAGGAAGGCGCGCGCGCGGTGCGAAAGCCCCTGTCCGTGGGGCGGAAGGCCGTGTTTCTGGTCGCTGCTCATCTCGCCGAACGTAAGGCCAAATCCGTCCGGGAGGAACATCGGATCGTAGCCAAAACCCGCTTTCCCGCGCGGCGGCCAGACCAGGCTGCCGTCGACCTTGCCCTCGAACTCCTCCAGATGGCCATCCGGCCAGGCGACGCAGAGCACGGAAATGAAGTGCGCCGAACGCTGTTGCGGCGTGAAGGCGTCACGCTCGCGCAGCATGCCTTCGATCTTTTCCATCGCAAGCTGGAAGTCCTTGCCGGGGCCCGCCCAGCGCGCCGAATAGATGCCGGGCGCACCGTCGAGCGCATCGACGACGAGGCCGGAGTCATCCGCCAAAGCCGGCATCCCGGACGCCAGTGCGGACGCTTGCGCCTTGATGCGGGCATTGGCCGCGAAGGTGGTGCCGGTTTCCTCCGGCTCGGGCAAGTTCAGGTCGCCGGCCGACACCGCCTCGACGCCGTAGTGGGCGAGCAGCTCGCGTATCTCGACCAGCTTGCCGGCATTGTGCGTGGCGATGACGACGCGGCCTGTGACCGGGCGATGCATGGCGCCGCTTATCCGACCGCAAGCTTCTGCAGATCGACCAGCTTGCCGATGCCCTTGCGGGCGAGCGCCAGCAGCGCGAGCAGCTGATCTTCGCTGAACGGCACCTTCTCGGCGGTGGCCTGCACCTCGACGATGTTGCCGGCGCCGGTCATGACGAAATTGGCGTCGGTGTCGGCTTCGGAGTCTTCGGCATAATCGAGATCGAGCACCGCGACACCCTTGTGCACGCCGCACGACACCGCCGCGATATGATCGCGCAAGGGGTTGCCGCCTCGCAGCATATCGCGCGACTTCATCCAGGCGATGCAGTCGGACAACGCCACCCAGGCGCCGGTGATCGAGGCGGTGCGGGTGCCGCCGTCGGCCTGGATCACGTCGCAATCGACCGTGATCTGGCGCTCGCCGAGGATCTGCAGGTCGACCACGCTGCGCAGCGAGCGTCCGATCAGGCGCTGGATTTCCTGCGTGCGTCCGCCCTGCTTGCCGGCCGAGGCCTCGCGGCGCGTGCGCTCATGCGTGGCGCGCGGCAACATGCCGTATTCGGCCGTGACCCAGCCGCGGCCCTGTCCCTTGAGCCAAGGCGGCAGGCGGTCTTCCAGCGTGGCGGTCACCAGCACATGGGTGTCGCCGAATTTCACAAAGCAGGAACCTTCGGCGTATTTCACCACGCCACGGTCAAGCGAAACGGCGCGCAGCTCGTCGGGTTGTCGGCGGCTTGGCCGCATCAGGTCGTCCTCAATGGCATGTGTATCGCCTCCGTCACAGCGGGGCGGCGGCACATTGCATAGGGACCTTCAGGAACGCAAGGCGCGCTGCGGCGCGGGCTCCAGGCCGACGTGCAATAACAAGGCAAAGCGGGAGAATGCGCCTTCAGGCCGTCAGCAGTTCCGGCAACAGTTCCGGCGCGGCGGCGCGCGACGCAAACGCGCTCGACACCGAAGAGGCGAGCGTCACGGAGCGGCGGCTCGCATAGGTCTTGGGAGCGGGCGGCGGCAATTCGCGCGATTGCGCATGCAGGGTGCGGCCGGCGACGGAGGAACCCGACGCGGCGACCAGATGATCGAGGCTGCAATGCGCCGCCACCGCAAGGCCGATGGCGTTGAGGTGGACGCGGCCGTAGCAGAAGACCGCGAGCTTGGCGCGTTCGCCTTCCTCGAGGTTTGCCACGATGTCGCTGACCTGACCCAAGGCTGCACCGTAAAGCCGATCCAGCGCCGCCGTCATGGCGTTGTGATCGTTGCGGCTGGCGCTGCTGTCGGACTGACTGGCAGCGATCTTCGGGGTAGCGCGCTTCATCGCGATCTCCTTCAGGAGAGTATCTCGGCTTCGACTATTCTGTCTGGCCCGGGCTGGTGCCCAACCAGCAGCGTACGTCTGTAATGATGAATGAAATATCCCCTTCGCGTGAAAGTAGATATCGTGTTCAACACTGATGCGGATTGGTGCTGATGCCGATTGCGCCTTGAACTTCGCGCCCGGCATCGACAATCTTAAATATCCGGTAAGGAGTTCTGTCATTGTCCAACGAGGTTCCAGTCGGGCCGTCCCAAATTGGCACGCCACAGGCCGGACTGGCGCAGCTCAACGACCGATCACGCGAAATCTTCCGCCGCATCGTCGAGAGTTACCTAGCGACCGGCGAACCGGTCGGGTCGCGCAATCTGTCGCGCATCATCCCGATGACGCTGTCGCCCGCCTCGGTGCGCAACGTGATGGCCGACCTGGAGCAACTCGGGCTCGTGTACGCGCCGCATACCTCGGCGGGTCGTCTGCCGACCGAATTGGGCCTGCGCTTTTTCGTCGATGCGCTGATGCAGGTCGGTGCGCTGACCGACAGCGACCGGCAAGCGATCGATGCCCAGGTCGCGGCGGCCGGAACCTCCAAGTCGACCGAGACCGTGCTGACCGAGGCATCCGGGCTGCTGTCGGGGCTGACCCGCGCCGCCGGTGTGGTGCTGGCGGTCAAGCAGAACACCCGGCTCAAGCACATCGAGTTCGTGCGGCTCGAGCCCGAACGCGCGCTGGTGGTGCTGGTGGCGGAAGATGGACAGGTCGAGAACCGCATCCTGGTGCTGCCGCCGGGATTGCCGAGCTCGGCGCTGTCAGAGGCGACCAACTTTCTCAATGCGCGCATCCGTGGACGCACGCTGGCCGAGGCGCGCACCGAGCTGGAGCGCGCGCTCGAAGCCAGCAAGGCCGAGCTTGATCAGCTCACCCAGCGCATCGTGTCGGCGGGACTTGCAAGCTGGTCCGGCGGCGAGAGCGAGGAGCGCAAGCTGATCGTGCGCGGCCAAGCCAATCTGCTCGACGACCTGCATGCCCTGGCGGACCTCGAACGCGTACGGCTGCTGTTCGACGAGCTGGAGGAGAAGCGCGGCGTCGTCGATCTGCTCGGCCGCGCCGAGCAGGCCGATGGCATGCGCATCTTCATCGGTTCGGAGAACAAGCTGTTCTCGCTCTCCGGCTCCTCCACCATTGTGTCGCCCTACCGCGACGCGCAGGGGCGGATCGTGGGCGTGCTCGGCGTGATCGGTCCGACGCGGCTGAATTATGCCCGCATCATTCCGATGGTCGACTATACGGCCCGGGTGGTCAGCAAGGTGCTGGCGGGGTGATGGATCGTGCCTGAACCCGAACTGGCACAGCCCAGGCGGCAGCCAAGGTTGCGAACTTCAAGAATCGGAACACTGGACGCCCGCGATCACGAAGGCTTGATTTTTGGCGCGCCAACCCTGATATGCGGGGCGAAATCATGAGCTTTGCACACGGATAACAAGCGATGACGGATACGACCGCCCGCGATCCTCAAGGTATGCCCGATCCGGCCGAAATGCCCGAGCCGCAGCCTGCGGCTGTCGACCCGACGGCGGAGCTTGCCAAGGAGGCGGCTGAGCTCAAGGATCGGCTGCTACGCACGCTCGCCGAGATGGAAAATCTGCGCCGCCGTACCGAGCGCGAGGTCTCCGACGCGCGCGTCTACGGGGTGACCAATTTCGCCCGCGACATTGTCGGCGTCGCCGACAGCATGGAGCGCGCCATGAAGGCGCTCGATGACGGGATCCGCGACAAGGCCGACGCCGGCGTCAAGGCGCTGCTCGATGGTGTCGAGCTGACCGAGCGCGAATTGCTCAAGGTGCTCGAGAAGCATGGCGTGACCAAGCTCGAGCCGCAGGGACAGAAGTTCGACCCGAACATGCATCAGGCGATGTTCGAAATACCCGACCCGTCCGTGCCGGCTGGCATGGTCACACAGGTCATGCAGCCCGGCTACAAGATCGGCGAACGCGTGCTGCGCCCCGCGATGGTCGGCGTGTCCAAGGGCGGACCAAAGCAGGCGCCCACGGCCGATGATCCGCCGGCCAATGACAACACCTGATTGCCGGCGATCAGCTGGTCAACGTCAACACCTGACCCTTGCTAGGGCGTGTCGACGCCGTCGCGGATCGCCCGCATCTTGGTGAAGGCATCGTTCCATGCCTCGCGCCGGGCGATGCCAAGCATCTGCATGTAGCCGGTCGAACCGAAGCGCAGCCACTGCACGGTCGTGACGTCGATGTCGGATCGAAGATCCTTCGCCTCCGCGACGATTTCATATCCGTTGGCCCGGCCCATGCGCAGCGGCTCGGCACGGATGATCTTCACCTCCTTGATGCCCGGCGCGGTGTTGAAGATGCGGCGTGCGAACGCGTCGCGCTCCTCGGGCTTTGGCGCCTGCCCGGGCGCGATACCGATAATCATGAACGGCTGCACGACCGCCTCGACCGCATCGTTTGCTCCTTCGGTCAGGATCGCGGCGCCGTCGCGTCCCGAACGAACGATGCGAAAGCCCGCCAGATTGCCGAGCTTGTAGGGCAGCACCGAGAGCCTTTCGGCGTCGGGGACTTCCTTGCGCACCGCCATCGTCTTTAACGAATCGCGCAGCATCGCGTCCGTCAGCGTCGCGTGCGTGGCTTCGAGCATCTGCACCGATATCACAGTCGTGATGCCCGACGCGGTCGCGATCATCACCGCCTCATAGCGCTTCTGTCCGCCGGACTCTTGCGGGCCGGCGACGAACAGGCCGCGGCCGCCCGCGACAGTGAGCGGTTCGCGCGTCGCGACCGTCATGCCGCGCGCCTTGAGGGCCTCGTTGGTGAAGCCTTTCTCAAGCTCCGCGAACGCCTCACCGGGCAGTTCGACAATCAGGATCGCGGCATTCGCCTGCGGGTTCTCAAATCCGGCAAAGTTCTGGCTCGGCGTGAAACCCTCCGGCGGTACCAGCCCGACGCGCGAATTGATCGGGAATATCGGGTTGGCGGCGAGCGCCGGCGTGATCGCAAGCGCGACGACGGCGACGGCGCCAAAAAAAGATCGCGGCAAACGCATGAGGGGCCCTTTCTTGATCATCCGAACGTCCGGTTATGGTTCCGGGCCGCGGGTTGCGCGACCCCCGGTGGCGGCCCCGGCATACATCGTCGCAAGATGGGCGACAATGCGGCCGTAAACGGGGGAAGGTCATGTTCGACCTGGTTATTGCGACTTTGGACTGGTTTGGGGTCGCGGTCTTTGCCGTGACCGGCGCGCTGGTCGCCTCGCGCAAGGAAATGGACATTTTCGGCTTTGCGCTGCTGGCCACCGTCACGGGGATCGGCGGCGGCTCGGTGCGCGATCTGCTTTTGGGCGTGCCGGTGTTCTGGGTTCGCGAGCCCGCCTATGTGGCGATCTGCGTCGCGGTGTCGGCCGTGGTCTTCTTCACGGCGCATATTCCCGAATCGCGCTATCGCCTGCTGATGTGGCTCGACGCGGTCGGGCTTGCCTTCTTTTGCGTAGTCGGGGCCGGCAAGGGGCTGGCGGCGGGCGCCGGTCCTTTCATCGCGATCGTGATGGCGGTCATCACCGCAAGCTTCGGCGGCATCTTTCGCGACGTCATCGGCGGCGAAAGTCCATTCCTGCTGCGCAAGGAAATCTACGTCACGGCCGCGCTCGCGGGCGCGCTGGTGTTCGTTGGCGGACGTGCGGCCGGCGTGCCCGATGCGGCCGGCGCGATCGCGGGTTTTCTCACCTGCTTCTGCATCCGTGGGCTCGGCCTGCGTTATCGGCTCGCGCTGCCGACCTATCGTCCGCGGCCCGGCCGCAGCGCGGAGGAATTGCGGCGCCTCGGGCTTTAGTCTGTCACGCGTCTCACGTAGCGTGGCGCCGGTCTGAGCGAGGAGAGCAGAATGGTCACGAATGGCAGCTTCTACTGGAATGAGCTGATGACGCGCGACGCGGAGGCCGCGAAGCGATTTTACGGCGAGACGCTCGGCTGGACCTTCGAGGCGATGGACCAAGGCGAGGGCGCGACATATTGGGTCGCCAAAGTCGGCGATGAATCCGTCGCCGGCATCTATCTGATCGACTCGGATGATCAGGAAACCGGCGAGGGCTGGTTCGCCTACATCGCGGTCGAGGATCTCTCCACGGCGCTTGCGCGTGCGACAACCGCAGGCGGCAAGGTCGAGCGCGAGCCCTGGGACGTGCCCGGCGTCGGCCGCATCGCGATCGTGTCCGACAATGCCGGCAATGCGATGGGCTGGATGAAGCCGGTCGCCGAATGACTATTGCGGCAGGCTCACGCGTCGCAGCGTCAGATTGATCCGCCCGCCCTCCGGCCACAATGTCGATGTGCCGGGCAGGATGCGGTCGACGCCATGGAATGCGAGCCGTCCCTCGCCGCCCAGCACCACGGCATCGCCCGAGGCGAGCCGCAGCGATCGCGTCGGATCGCTGCGCTTGAGTCCACCGACCCGGAACAATCCTGTGTCGCCGAGCGAGAGCGACACCACGGGCGCCGCCAGATCTTTTTCGTCCTTGTCCTGATGCAGTCCCATGCGCGCGTCGGCGGCATAGAAATTCACCAGGCAGGCTTCCGGCAGGTGCGGGTAGCCGGACAGATCGCGCCATGCCTTGAGGATGATGTCGGGGATCGGCGGCCATGGCGCGCCGGTTTGCGGATGCATGGCCTGATAGCGATAGCCGCGCGCCTCGTCGGTCACCCAGCCGAGCGGTCCGCAATTGGTCATCTTGACCGACATCGGCTTGCCGTTGCGCGGCATGCGCGGCACGAACAACGGCGCCGCCGCGATGACGGCGCGAACGGCGGCGAGCAGTTGATCCTGCGCGGTGCGATCAAGGTAGCCGGGTGTCAGCGTGAGGCCGGGCGCGATGGTGGTGGTCATGCGCCAGACTTAAGGCGCGGCGGCGCGTCCGGCCACCCGGTTTACGCGGCCGCCGTTTCGGCCTGTTTCGCGGCGGCGGGTTTCACCGTCTGCGGGACCAGCCGTTCCGAGCCGAGCGCTTGGTTCGCGCCCGAGCCGCCGGCCTCGTGGTACTCGGCATCCTCGTTCACGTTCCAGATGTCGTAGACGCGCGCGCCGGCCAGGATGTTCTTCGCCGTCAGCATGGCGGTCATCATGGCGTGGTCCTGATTGTTGTATTTGTGCATGCCGTTGCGCCCGACCATGTGCAGCGTCGGATAGAGGCCTTCGAGGTCGCGCCGCACGATCGCGACATTGTCGCGATAGTCCTCATCATAGACCGGGTAGGCTTTCGGCTGGCGCACCACGCAGGCATCCATCACATCGCTCTCGGCGATCAGGCCGATCTTGGCGATTTCCTGTTTTGCCAGCGCGACAAGTTCCTCGTCAGGCGCGTTCCACAGGCCGTCCCCCTCGAAGCAGAAATATTCAAGCCCGAGACAGCTCATCCCTTCCGGCACCATCTCGGGCGACCAGGAGCGGAAGTTCTGCACCCGGCCAACCTTTACGGATGGATCGTGGATGTAGATCCAGTTGTCGGGAAACAAGTCGCCTTTGCGCACCATCAGCGCGACGGTGAGGAAGTCGCGATAGCGAAGTGCGCGGGCGTGCAGCAGCGAGATCGGCGTCGGCGTGATCTTGGCGACGAGCTCGCCGACCGGCGCTGACGAGATGACGTGATTGGCCGTGTAGCTCTCGGTGCCGCCGCTGCCGAGCGAAACCTCGATGCTCCAGAGCTTCCTGGCGTGATCGTAGGACAACTGCTGCAATTCGCGGCCTTTGAGAACCCTGGCCCCACGCTTTTGAATTTTCCGCGCGGCCGCTTCCCACATCATGCCGGGGCCGCGGCGCGGATACTGGAAACTCTCGATCAGCGATTTCACAACCGGCCCGCCGGCCTTCGGCGCGCGCCTGGGCAGGATCGCGCGCTTGAGCGCGTTCATCACTGCGACGCCGAGGTCGAGCCCCTTGATGCGCTGCGCCGCCCAATCGGCCGAAATCTCGTCGCATGCCATGCCCCACACTTTCTCGGTGTAGGTCTTGAAGAAGATCGAGAACAGTTTCTCGCCGAACTGGTTGCGAACCCACTGGTGGAAGTTTGCCGCGTTCTTGATCGGACGCGCCTTGGCATAGGCGAACGAGAGCATGCAGGCCGCGCTGGTGAACAGCCCGAGATTGGCGAGCGCCTCGAAGGCGCTCAGCGGATAGGAATAATATTTGCCGCCATAATAGATGCGCGAGAGGCGCGGGCGCGCGATGAAATCATCGGGCAGGATCTCCTGCCACAGGTCGACGACCTCCTTCGACTTCGAGAAGAAGCGATGCCCGCCAATGTCGAATTTGAAATCCTTGTATTCGACCGTGCGGCTGATGCCGCCGACATAGACCGGGTCTTTTTCGATCACGATGACCGAGGGATTCTCTTTCGCGAGGCAGTAGGCGGCGGTGAGTCCGGCCGGGCCCGCGCCGATCACGAAAACGTCTGCATGCGTGCTCATCGCGTCCACTTACCCTGTCTTCTTGGGCGCGAAGGCGAACAGGCGGTGGCCGTTGTAGCCCACCAGCGCGCCGACGACGGCTCCGATGAAAAGCGCTGCCTGCGGCAGCCATGCGAAGGCGGTCAGCACCAAAGCGGCAAAGACCGCGTAGCTGGTGCCCTGCGAGACGGCGGTCACCGCCGCATAGCGCATCGCTTCCTCGCCCGGATGACGGTTGGAAGGATCGAAGGTGAGGGCGCGATTGAGCCGCCAGGTGACCAGCATGGCGAGGCCGAGCGAGGCCAGCCGCGTCAGCAACGGGCGCGGCTCGTAGGCGATCAGGATCGTGAAGACGCAGACGTCGGCCGTGAGCCCGATCGCGCCGACGCCGAGAAAACGGAGCGGGCGCGGCAGCTGCTCGGCCAGCGCGCGCAACGGATCGCGTGCCGTGCGTGGTGGTGCGTCCACCTCGGCATTTCCACCGCTCATACGCAATACGCTTGCCCGTTGTCCCACGACCGCAGACTTGGCTGGATTCTGTTAATTCCAGCTTACGGGCGGGCGAAAATCCTGCATTTCGCTCCGAGGGTTAAGCGAAGCTCAACGCTTTTGCGCGATCTGCGCGGCCATCCGCCTGGCGCGTCGTGGATCTTGCGCTGTTTGCGGCAAGGCCGCCTTAACCATCGGTGTTCTAGGCTCCGCCATTCAACGGAGTGGAACCTCTCACATGGCGATCGATTCCGAGCCGATCACCTACAGCATGATTATCCCGGTTTTCAACGAGGAAGCTGTGCTGCCGGTGCTGCTGCGTCGGCTCGACCAGCTGCTCGCCGGGCTTCACGGGCCGGCGGAGGCCATCTTCGTCGACGACGGCAGCAGCGATTCCAGCCCCATCGTGCTGCAAGCACTTGCCAAGCGCGACCCGCGCTTCCGCTATATCGGCCTATCGCGCAATTTCGGCCACCAGGTCGCCATCACCGCCGGCATGGACGAGGCGCAAGGCCAGGCGATCGTCGTCATGGACGCCGATCTGCAGGACCCGCCCGAAGTGGTCGAGCAGATGATCGCCAAATGGGAGGAAGGTTACGACGTCGTCTATGCGCGCCGCCTGTCGCGTGCCGGCGAAAGCCGGTTCAAGCGCGCAACCGCCCATTTATTCTATCGGATGCTCGGCCGCATCACCTCGGTCGGCATCCCCGCCGACGTCGGCGACTTCCGCCTGATCGACCGCAAGGTGCTTGACGTGCTGCGCCAGATGCCGGAGCGGGACCGCTTCGTGCGCGGCATGGTCGCCTGGCTCGGCTTCCGGCAGACTGAAGTGACCTTCCATCGCCTCGAGCGCGCCGCCGGCGAAACCAAATATCCGCTGTTCAAGATGGCGCGGCTCGCCTTGAACGCGGCGCTGGGCTTTTCCGACGCGCCTCTGCGGCTGGCGATCTGGTGTGGGCTCGTGGTGTCGGGCCTGGCGCTGCTGTACGGCGGCCGCGTGCTGGTGTTGTGGATGAGCAATGACCCCCATCTGGTCGCCGGCTGGTCCTCGACCATCATCATCGTTTCGCTGCTGTGCGGCATGAACATGCTGATGACCGGCATCGTCGGGCTTTATGTCGGCCGCATCCATGCCGAGGTGAAGCGCCGCCCGCTCTATGTGGTGCAGAAGCGGCTGGGCTTCGAGCGCGACCGGGTCGCGCCGGCGCACCGCGCGATTCACGCCGTGCACGAGTGAGCCTGTCCACATGAGCGAGCTATTCGACAGCTACCGCAGCAACTACCGGGACGTCGTCCAATCCTCGATCGACTTCTCCGGCCTGTCGCACAGTTTCTTCATGCGCGCCAAGGCCGACCTGCTGCGCGAACTGATCGCGCAGCGGCTAGGGCCGCGAAAGCCCGCCATGCTCGATGTCGGTTGCGGCGTCGGCAGCTTTCATCCGTTGCTGCGCGGCATGGTCGACCGCCTGAGCGGCATCGACGTTTCCGCGGCCAGTATCGCGCAGGCGCGCGCCGACAACCGCGACGTCGACTACCGCGCCTTCGACGGCAGCAGTTTTCCCTTCGCCGACGCCAGCTTCGACCTGGTGACCGTGATCTGTGTGCTGCATCACGTCGCGCCCGCCGAATGGGCGCATTTCATCAACGAGATGCGGCGCGTGGTGCGCCCCGGGGGGCTGATCTGCGTCATCGAGCACAATCCGCTCAATCCGCTGACCCGACTTGCCGTTTCACGGTGCGAATTCGACCGCGACGCCGTCCTGCTGCGCGCCGGCAAGGCGCGCACATTGATGACGGCCGGCGGCTTGCGCGATATCGGCACGCGCTACTTCCTGCTGTTGCCTTGGGAGGCTGGGCCCGCGCGCCAACTCGAAGGTGCCTTGAGCAACGTGCCGCTCGGCGCGCAATACGCCGCCTTTGGCACCGCCTGAACTATTTGTTCGGCGAATCCAGCCGCTTGTGCACCACCGCCACGTCGTCGCCGTAGACGCGCTGCCAGTCCGGCAGGCGGTCGAGCAGTGCGACCGCCGGCGTGTTCGGCTCGAGCAACGTCGCGTGGAATTTGTACTCCTCGAGCAGCTTGAGAAAATCGCGTAGGTCGGTCAGCGACAGGTCGCGATTGTAGCGCGCGATGAATTGCCCGCCGTACAATTCGCCGCGGCCGTCAATGAAAGTGGGAATACCCGCGAAGATCAAATAGCCGCCGAACGAATAATCGTTGAGCACGCCGCCCGCTTTGGCGAGACCGGTACTGGCCACGGCCGCCTCCGGCGTGTTGCGCAGCGCCGGGCGCACGTCGCGTCCCTGCGCCAGTGCGGTCGCCACGATCATCACGCCCAAGGCCAAGAGGTTCACGCCGCGCGCCGAGCCGGCCGCGTCATCCTCCGCTGGTGCGCCCAGCTGCCGCGCCAGCGGCGCCGCCAGATAGAGGGGCGCCAGCATGGCCAAGAGATCTGCATTGCGCACCTGCGCCAGCGCAAAATGCGTCAGGCCGAGCACCACCAGCACGCGCACCACCGGCAGCGTCACGCCACGCGACAGCGCGAAGATGCCCGCCAGCAGCAGGAACTCGAAGGCGCCGAAACGGCCGAAGTCCTGTGGCCGCCATTCCCCAATCAAATTGAGCGCATCGCCCAGGCCGAGCGTCTTGAGCGGCATCAGCAGCGGGTCCGGCCCGTAGGGCGTCAGGCAGCAGGCTACAACAGCCAAGGCCGTAAACGGCAGCCAACGCATCAGCACGCGCGGCCATTCGTGGCGCTTCTCGTCCACCAGCGCCTCGAGCACGGCCGGTCCGATCAGCCCGAGCGCCAACACCACGCTGCCGTGCAGATTGGCCCACAGCACCAGCAGCGGCAGCGCCCAATAGGGCGGAGGCGCACACCGGTCCATGCAGCGAACCAACGCCGCCGCCCAGACCACCATGAGCGGCAGCATCAACACATGCGGCCGCGCCAGCAGATGCGGGGCCAGCAGTGTGACCGCCGCGATGACCATCAGCAGCGCCGGCGTCGGCGAAAGCTCGCGCAGCAGGAAGCGCGTCAACAGACCGACGGCGAGCGCGACCACCGCCGCCGCCAGCGCCACCACGCCGTTCCAGCCGGAATGCGCATACACGGCCGCGTAGATGATTTCCGACAGCCATTCGAACGTGATCCATGGCGCGCCGTGCATGGAGAACGAAAACGGGTCGCTCGCCGGTACGGCGCCGTGCGCCATGATCCAGCGCCCGACCGCGAT
>JBBWZU010000633.1:0-4070 GCA_039649225.1 Hyphomicrobiales bacterium
CGGAAGTAGATCAGGTAGCCGAGCGCCGTCGACAGCGCAGCCAGCGCCACCAGCGCGGCGATTGCCTTCTCGCTCGGGAGCGGCAGCATCCAAGGCCGGTCGATCAGGGCGACCGGCAGCGCCAGAATGATGCTCGAGGCGGTCAATTGTCCGGCCGCGACGCGCAGCGTGGGCTCGCTGCGAAAGCGCCGGCCGTAGACGCCCGCGAACGCGTAGCTGACCGCGGCCAGCAGGCAGGCGAACTGGGCCAGCACATCGGCGCCGAGATCGCGCAGCACATCCGGGCCGATCATCACGACGACGCCGGCAAGGCCCGCCATAAGCCCGGCAAGGCGCGCCGCATTGAGCTTTTCGTCCACGGTCGCGACATGCGCCACCAGCACGGTGAACAGCGGCGTCGTGGCATTGAGGATGGCCGCAAGGCCGCTCGGGATGTGGGTCTGGCCCCAGAACAGCAGCGTGAACGGAAGCACGTTGTTGAGGAAGCCCATCAGCGCATAGGGCCGCCAGTCGGACAGCGAGGCGGGCAGAGCAACGCCTCTCGCGCGCGCCAGCGTGAGCAGGATCGCGGCCGCGAGCGCGACCCGGCCGAGCGCGACCGTCAGCGGCGGCAGCTCCAGCACCGCGATCTTGGCAAAGAAGAACGACCCGCCCCACAGCAGCGAAAGGCCGAGCAGCAAGAGCCAGTCGGCGGCCGACATCGAGGGGCGTTGGGGGGCGGGGTTCATGGAGTTTCTCGACAAAGAGGGCGATCGACCACGCCCGGTGGCCCGCCGCCACCCGATATCCGTCATGTTTCGTTAAGCTGTGCGGCAGCCATGCCGTGCCACACATTTCCTCAACCTTTACCAAGCGAAAATTAACCTGCCGATGGCACGTTCGGAAGCTTCCGGAGGGCTCACATGGATATGATGTCGCTTGTTTCAGCGCAGATGAGCGCCCAGATGGGGCGCGCTCAGATGACTGTGGCTGCCAGCATCATGAAGACGAACGCCGGCCACGACGCCGAGATCGTGCAGATGATCCAGGCCGGCCAGGAGAATCTGTCTCAACTCAGCAACGCGGCGGCGGGCTTCGGGCAAAACGTCGATATTTCTGTCTGACCCCAAGGAGCGCGTCCCGCACGGGACGGTGAGGGTTGCGCCATGGCCGATATCCAGGATGTCCGGGCTCAGCTGCGCGAAATACGCCATCAGCCTGCCGCGAGCGGGAGCGGCGGAAATCTAACCTTCTATCTGGTGGCCGGGATCGCGGTGGCGGCCGGTTTCGGCATCGTGCTGTTCATGCCGAAGATCTTTTCCGTCCAGCGCACCGCCTCGCTTCCGGTTTTCCACGAGACCGTCAGCCGCGAAACCGCCGGCGCGGCAAAAAACACTATCGCGGCGCCCGCGGCGGCTCTGCCGGACGACCCATCGGGCTATGCGGGCAAGAGCGCCGAAGAGGTCGCCACGATCGCCGACGCGGTCTGCGCGCGGAACCCGCAGGCGCGTCCGAACGGCGCGGCGGCGCAGCAGAACGCGAGCTTTAGCGCCGACACCATCCCGCATGAAAACGAGAGGCTGTACTGCTTCCTGAGCGAAGGCCCGGCGCGGTTTTGCGCGGCCGGCCAGTCGCGCACGGCGACCGCCGACATCATCAACTATTTCAAGGGCATCGAGTACGCGAACGCCGCCGCCGCGGTCGCCGCCAAGCTCACCGGCACGCCGGCGCGTGTCCCGGGCGTGGAATTGGCGCCGCCCGGCGCCAAGCTTGCGCCCGATTGGCGCGTCATCGTGGCGGCCGAGGGGCTGATGAAGGCCGGCTATCTGTCGCGGGCGCAGCGCGAGGAGATCGGCGCAAGCGTGCCGCCGGACATCAAGCATCGCTTCGCTATGGTGATCGCCAATGCCTCGCCGTGCCCGAAGCCGCCCTGGTGGGCGGTGTGGAAATAGCATCAAGGCTTTCCTGATGCGGCTTGGATCAGCTTGACGGCGTCATCGCTGGCCCATTCGGCCGGTCCGGCCAGCGTGCCGAGCTCGCAACCCTGCGCATCGACCAGGAGCGTGGTCGGCATGCCGAACGCCTTGCCGATGGCCTTTAGATCCTGGAACACCTTTGCGCTCGGGTCGGCGTAATAGCCAAGCCTGGTGATCCCGACGTCCTGCAGCCATGTCTTCGGCTTGTCGAGATTACGCGTGTCGATATTGACCGCCACCACCTCGAACGTGTCGCCGCCGAGCTTCCCCTGCAGCGCGTCGAGCGCCGGCATCTCCTTGCGGCACGGCACGCACCAGGTCGCCCACAGGTTCAGCAGCACGGTCTTGCCCTGGAAGTCGGCGAGGGCGCGCGGCTTGCCGTCAGCACCCGTGAAGGCCAGTTCGGGCAGGCGTTTTGGTTCGGCCGCGATGCCGATCGCCGCGACCTCGCCGCGCGCCAGCGGCGCGAGCCGTTTTGCCAACTCCGTGGCGGCCTTGCACGAGGCGTCAGCCGGATTGCGCTGCATCGCGCCGATCCCGTATACCGCCGCCAGGCCGGCCGCAACGCCGACAACGCAGCCAAGCGCGATCATGGCGACGCGGCGTCGGTAAGAGCGTGTCGGTTGGTCGGTCATTAGAACTCTCGGCGGTCAGGTCATGAGCAACAAAATGTGGGGCGGGCGGTTCGCGTCTGGCCCCGGCTCCATCATGCAGGAGATCAACGCCTCGATCGACTTCGACCGCCGCCTTTACCGCCAGGACATCGCCGGAAGCAAGGCGCATGCGGCGATGCTCGCCAAGCAGGGCATCATCTCGCGCGACGATGCCAAGCAGATCGCTCACGGTCTAGACACGATCCTGTCAGAGATGGAGCAGGGCAAGTTCCGTTTCAAGCGGGCGCTCGAGGACATCCATATGAATGTGGAGTCGCGCCTCGGCGAGTTGATCGGCCCCGCCGCCGGGCGGCTGCATACGGCGCGCTCGCGCAACGACCAGATCGCGACCGATTTCAAGCTCTGGGTTCGCGACGCGATCGACGACATCGAAGCCGCGCTCGCCGCCTATCAGCACGCGCTCGCCGAAAAGGCGCTGGAGAACGCATCCGTGGTGATGCCGGGCTTCACGCACTTGCAGACGGCGCAGCCGGTGACTTTCGGACATCATCTGCTCGCCTATGTGGAGATGGCGGCGCGCGACCGCGGCCGCTTTGCCGACGCGCGCAAACGGTTGAACGAAAACCCGCTCGGGGCCGCGGCGCTCGCCGGAACTTCGTTCCCGCTCGATCGCGCCATGACGGCAAAATCGCTCGGCTTCGACCGGGCGGCGGCGAACTCGCTCGATGCCGTCTCCGACCGCGATTTCGTCATCGAGGCGCTGGCCGCGGCCTCGATCACGGCGGTGCATTTGTCGCGCTTTGCCGAGGAAATCGTGATGTGGTGCTCGCCGCTGGTCGGCTTCATAGCGCTGTCGGACAAATTCACCACCGGCTCCTCGATCATGCCGCAGAAGCGCAATCCGGATGCGGCCGAACTGGTGCGCGCCAAGACCGGACGCATCATCGGCGCGCTGCAAGGCCTGTTGATCGTCATGAAGGGGCTGCCGCTCGCCTACCAGAAGGATATGCAGGAGGACAAGGAAGGCGCCATGGACGCGCTCGCGGCGCTGAGCCTCGCGATCGCGGCCATGACCGGCATGGTGGGCGACATGGTTCCGGATGCGGCGCGCATGCGCAAAGCCGCTGATGACGGCTATTCGACCGCGACCGATTTGGCCGATTGGCTGGTAACCGCCCTCAAGCTGCCGTTTCGCGAAGCCCACCACGTGACCGGGCGCATCGTGGCGAAGGCGTCGGCCGATAAGATGGCGCTGCACGATGTGCCGCTCGACGCATTGCGTGAGATCGAGCCGCGAATCACCATGGATGTCCACAAAGTGCTCAATGCCGACAGTTCGGTAAAAAGCCGCATGAGTTACGGCGGCACGGCCCCCAAGAACGTGCGGCGGGAAGCCAACAAATGGCTCAAGGTTTTGACACGAAAGAGGGATTGATAAGATTGTGCCGTGCCGCGAGCGGGTATCTTGGTCCTCTCGCTTCGCGTCCGATATCTGCTATGA
>JBBWZU010000652.1:0-3738 GCA_039649225.1 Hyphomicrobiales bacterium
TCGCCATGCAGCGCGATCGCCGAGAAGCCGTGGCTGACCAGCGATTTGTGCAATTGCGCCACTTCACGCTTGCGATTGCAGAAGATGATGCCGTTGGTGAGACCTTCGGCGGCCCGGATCAGGCGGCGCAGGGTGTCGCGCTTCTCGTGCGGTTCGCGGCCGACCTTCACCAGGCGCTGCGCGATCGCGTCGACCGTGGTCGCCGGACGGGAGACTTCGACCTTCACCGGATTGTGCAGGAACTGCTCGGTGATGCGCTGGATTTCCGGCGGCATGGTCGCGGTGAAGAACAAAGTCTGGCGCGTGAACGGCACCAGCTTGCAGATGCGCTCGATGTCCGGGATGAAGCCCATGTCGAGCATGCGGTCGGCCTCGTCGATGACGAGCAGCTCGACGCCGGTCATCAGCAGCCGGCCGCGCTCGTGATGATCGAGCAGGCGGCCCGGTGTTGCGATCAGCACGTCGACGCCGCGCATCAGCTTGGCATCCTGGTCGTCGAACGAAACGCCGCCGATGATCAGCGCGACGGTGAGCTTGTGTTTCGCGCCGTATTTGATGAAGGCTTCCTGGACCTGCGCGGCGAGCTCGCGCGTCGGCTCGAGGATCAGCGTGCGCGGCATGCGGGCGCGCGCGCGGCCTTGTTCCAGCATGGTGATCATCGGCAGCACGAAGGCGGCGGTCTTGCCGGTGCCGGTCTGCGCGATGCCGAGCACGTCCTCGCGTGCCAGCACATGGGGGATAGCCTGCGCTTGAATGGGGGTCGGGGTGGTATAACCAGTGGCCGCGACGGCGGCCTGAACTTTTTCGGATAAACCGAGATCTGCGAAAGACATGATGCCTCGAATTGGAGACTGCCCTCGGGCTACACCGCGCCGGACACGGGACGATGACATTGGATGCGCGGGGAGGGCGGTCGAATCTTAACAATCGGACCGGTCCGCGCCGAACATAGGCATTTGCGCCGCAAAGTCAATATGTTGCACTGCAGCAAGCCGCGATAAAGCCTAACAATTCGTCGTAAGTCCGCAAAAAGGAGCCTGCCGGATGGCCGAAAGCCTGCCGATCCTGCTTGTGCCGGGGTTGAACTGCTCGCCGCGGCTCTATGCGGAGCAAATGCCGGCGCTGTGGCGTTTTGGCCCGGTGACGGTCGTGGACCACACGCGCGAGGACACCATGGCGGTGATCGCCGGGCGCATCCTGGCGGCGGCGCCGCCGCGTTTCGCGCTCGCGGGTCTCTCGATGGGCGGCTACATCGCGCTTGAAATCGTGCGGCAGGCGGCGGATCGCGTTGAAAAGCTCGCGCTGCTCGATACCGGGTCGCGCGCCGACACGGCCGAGGCGACCGCAAAACGGCACGCCAATATCGCGCTTGCGCAAACTGGGCGTTTCGAGGAGGTCATCGGCCCGCAGTTTCCCCTCTACGTCCATCCGGCGCGCGCCAACGATGCCGCCCTGAAAGCCGCATATCTGGCGATGTGCCACGACGTCGGGCCTGAGGCCTATGTGCGCCAGCAAAAGGCAATCATGCACCGCGTCGACTCGCGGCCGGTGCTGGCCTCGATCCGTGTGCCGACGCTGGTGCTGGTCGGCGAGCAGGATGCCGCGACGCCGCCCGAGCTTTCAGACGAGATGGCGGCCGGGATACCCGGCGCGCGGCTGGCAAGGATCGCCGCCTGTGGCCATCTCTCGACCATGGAGCGGCCCGAGGCCGTCACCCAAGAGCTGGTCGCATGGATGGAGGCGTGACGGAGAACCGCGACACGGCGCGAGTCATCGCGCCGCCGCCGCTGATCGCGATCGGCGTCCTTGTGATCGGGTTTGCCCTCGATCGCCTCTCGCCGATCGGTTTTGTCGGCGCCGTGGTGCCGCGCTCGGCGCGCTATGCCATCGGCAGCGCACTGGTGATGTTCGCCGCCTGGCCGATGGCGCGGGCGCTGTGGCGCTTTCGTCTGGCGGGAACACCCGCCGAGCCATGGAGGCCCACGACCGCACTGGTGGCGCGCGGGATCTACAAGCGCACCCGCAATCCGATGTATCAGGCCTTCGGGCTGTTCATCCTCGGGGTAGCATTCGCGCTCACGTCCGACTGGACGTTCCTGCTGCTGCCATTCGGCGCCCTGATCGTCCATTTCGGCGTGGTGCGGCGCGAGGAGCGTTACCTCGAAGCCAAGTTCGGTGATGATTATCGCCGCCTGAAGGAAAGCGTGCCGCGCTACGGCTGGCCGCTGTGAATTTTCTTGAGTGCCAAGGCGCTGGCAAGGGTTAAGATCGGAGCTAACAGCGTCGACGGGGCGAGCCAAAGGCCCCGCATGGGAGGATGCCAATGAACGCGATAACGCGTCGAGACTTCATGGGCGCGACCGCCGCGCTCGCGGCCGCCTCCGCGCTTGCGGCGGGCGCTCTGCCGGCCCACGCGCAAGGCGATTATCCCAACCGCGTCATCCGCATCGTGGTCGGTTTCGCAGCCGGCGGCGGTAACGATATCTTCGCACGGCTCGTCGGGCAAAAGTTCTCGGAACTCATCGGCCAATCGGTCATCATCGAGAACAAGCCGGGTGCGGCTTCGCGCCTCGCGAACGAATATGTGCTGAGCCAGCCGGCCGACGGCTACACGCTGCTGGTCGCGGCGAGTGGCGGCATGTCCATCGCGTCGGCGATCTATCCCAAGCTCGCCTATCACCCGACCAAAAGCTTCGTGCCGCTGACCATGATCGCGAACTTTCCGCTGATCCTGGCGATCCCGGCCGATCATCCGGCCAAGACCGTGCAGGACCTGGTCGCCTACATGAAGGCCAATCCCGACAAGTCGAACTACGCGACCTCGTCGCCCGCGTTCACGATCGCGACCGAGCTGCTCAAGCTCAAGACCGGCGCGCCGGGGCAGTCGATCCCCTACAAGAGCAGCGGCGAGTCGCTGGTGTCGGTGCTCAGCGGGCAGACGCTGCTGACGATCGCCGACGGGCCGCCGGCCGTGCCGATGGTCAAGGGCGGCAAGGTGCGCGCCCTCGCGGTCACAGGCTCGGTGCGCTCGGCCGAGCTGCCCGACGTGCCGAGCATGGCGGAAGTCGGGTTGCCGGGCGTGAACACCAGCCTGTGGAGCGGTTTCTTCGCGCCCGCCGGCACACCTGCACCGGTCCTCAGAAAGCTCGAGGAGGCGCTGCGCCGCGCCATCGCCGATCCGGACGTGAACGGCAAGCTCAGGGCGATGGCGGTCGCTCCCGGCGGCGGCTCGTCGGATGACTTCCGCGCGATGATCGATGCCGACATCAAGACCACGAGCGAGGTCGTGAAGGCCGCGAACCTGACGTTTTCGGAGTAGCTATAGCCCTCATCCTGAGGAGCCATGTGCAGCATGGCGTCTCGAAGGACGAGGGCGGGCACTCAGCGCCTGCGGCCATCCTTCGAGACGCGCCGCTGCGCGGCGCTCCTCAGGATGAGGAGAAGAGTTACGCCGCCGCCTTCTCCACCAAGCTCTCCAGCCCGAACAGCCGCGCCGCGTTGGTCGAGAACATCTTGCGGATGTCGGCCTCCGAATAGCCGAGGTCGAGGCACATCGCGATGCCGTACTTGAAGCCTTCGAGCGGGCGGATATTGCCGGTCTGCCCCAGATCCGTGCTCATGATCGTGTTGTCGACGCCGGCCGCTTCGATGTGCTTGCGCAGGTCCTCGGCTTCAAGAATCTTGAGCTTGGACTCCTTCACGAACATGCAGAGCGAGTGCTCCATCTTGGCGCCCAAC
>JBBWZU010000668.1:0-4965 GCA_039649225.1 Hyphomicrobiales bacterium
CGAGGCTGTAGTCGCCGGTGTGCACGGCCGAGATCAACAGCGTGCCGATGCCTGGATAGCCGAACACCTGCTCGGTGATGATCGCGCCGTTGAAGATCGACCCGAGCGACATCGCGAGCCCGGTCACTTGCGGCACCAGCGCATTGCGCATCACATAGGCGCCAAGGATACGCCCGCGGCTGACGCCGGCGAGTTCGGCATAGGTCACGTAGTCCTCGGTCACCACGTTGGAGACCAGCGAGCGCATCCCCATGAACCATCCGCCGATGCCGACCAGCACGAGCGAGAGCACCGGCAGGATCGCGTGCCGGATCACGCTCAGCACAAATTCCGCGTTCCACCCCCAGTCGGTGTTCATCCGATAGCCGCCCGAAATCGGAAGCACCGGCCACAGATACCCGAAGACGATCAGCAGCATGAAGGCGACGATGTAGTAGGGGATCGGATGCACGCCCATCGCGGCGACACCGACCACCTTGAGGATGCGGCTGTCGCGGTAATAGCCGGCAAGCCCGCCAAGCAGATTGCCCAGCACGAAGGCCAAAATGGTCGACACGGACAGCAGCCCGACGGTCCACGGCAGGGCGCGTCCGATCAGCGTTGAGACCGGCGTCGGGAAGGCCGACAACGACGGTCCGAAATCCCCGACCAGGATGCGTCTCCAGAACACCGCATACTGGTGCCAGAGATTGCCTTCGAGCCCGTAGAGTTCGCGCAGCGATTTGCGCATCATCTCGATCGCTTCCGGGCTGGTGCTGCCGAAAGCGGTCGCGGTCGCGACCGTCTGCTCGACCGGATCGATCGGCGTCGAATGCGTGATGATGAAGGCGAGGTTGATCCCGATGAAGACGACGAGCGCGAACTGGATCAGCCGCTTGAGCGCGTAAATCGCATAGGCACTCATACTCCTACCTCATCCTGAGGAGGCGGCGAAGCCGCCGTCTCGAAGGATGGCCGCAGGCTCCGAGTGCACGCCCTCGTCCTTCGAGACGCGTGCTTCGCACGCTCCTCAGGATGAGGGCTACTTTAGACCGCGCCGGATAGCATGGCTCCTCAGGATGAGGGCTCATGTTCACTTCGCCGGCTTGAGCTTGATCATCATGGCGCGCGAATTGCCCCAGTTCGGCACCGGGTCCGTATAGGGATCGCTCTCCGCGCTCGGATAGCCCTTCCAGTAGGTCTCATCCATGACGGTGAAGACGTTGTAGGCCATCAGCGGGATGATCGGCATCTCGCGCACCGCGAGCTTCACGAAGTCCTGCCCGAGTTCCAGGCTCTTCGGGTCATCGAACCCGACAATACGGACCTGCTCGATGATCTTGTCGAGCTCCGGCGAGGCCCAGCGCTGCCAGTTGCGCGGCGTCTGCGATTTGCCCGGCTGCGATACGAATTGCGAGTGCCAGCTATCGAGGAAAAACGACAGGTCCGGATGCCCGCCCCAGGTTTCGACGCTCCAGGAGATGATGGTGTCGAAGTCCCCGCCGCTGCGGCGGTCGACCAGCGTGCCTTGCGCCACATCGGTCTTGGCATCGATGCCGAATTGCCGCCATTGCTGCGCGATCATCGAGCCGGCGCGGGTCATCACCGGCCGCAGGTCGCCTTCGACCACGATCCGGACCGTAAAGATCTTGCCGTCCGGCGTGTACCATTCGTTGCCGCGCTTGGCGAAGCCTGCGGCTTGCAGCAGCTCGGTCGCCGCCTGCGGATCGGCTTTCCACCATCCGCGTCCGAATGACTTGGCGATGTCGTCGGCCGACGTCGGGATCTGGTTGCCCATCGACGGGCGCAGCATCTCGGCGATTTCCTTGCCGATATTCGGGTTATAGGGCTTGATCTTGCGCTTGCCGGTATCGAGCTCGAAGTCCTTGAGCCATGCCTCCATGGGGGCATGGTAGCTGTCGGTATGCGTTCCGGTCGGCGGGATCGCGATGGCCGAGATCGTCGCCGCGCCGCGATAGGACGCCATCGAGACCGCCTTGATGTCGATCAACAGCGCCAGCGCCCAGCGCACACGCTTGTCCTTGAACAGCTCATTTTGCAGATTGAAGATCACCGCCGGCAGCGTCGGGTCGGGATGCGCGTAGGGGAAACCCCTGAACCACCCGCGCGAGGTCTTCGACTGCTTCGCCAGCGTGAACATGCCTTCCGCCGACGTGTCGTGGATGATGTCGAGCTCGTGGTTGAGTTGCGCGATCACGCGCTTGTCGGGCGGGCCCGGGTCCACATAGGCGACGTATTTCGGGCCCGGCGTGCCGTGGCGTGCGATCGAGGTGCGCTGCCAGTCGTCGCGCACCTGCCAGATGAACCATTTTCCGCTCGGATCATAGCTGTGCAGCACGTAGGCGCCGAGCGAGACCGGCTTGTTGAAGTCGAACTTCAGCGGGTCGGCGACCTTCTCGAAGATGTGTTTCGGCATCATCCACACGGCGTTCCAGCGCACCGTGAACAGGGCATGGAAGCGGGAGTTCGGCTTCTTCAGCTTGAACACGACCGTGTTCTTGTCGGGCGCGGACACCGAGGCGACATTGATCTGGAACGGCGCGCTCCAGCGCATGCCGTTGGTCTTCATGTGCAGCTCGGTGGTGAACACCACGTCGGCGGAGGTGAACTCGACGCCGTCACTCCAATAGATTCCGCTGCGCAGTTTCACCGTCATCTCGGTGAAGTCCGCGTTGTAGATTGGCTTGTCGGAGGCGAGCGAGTTGTCCCACACGCCGTCGACGCCGCGCTGCGGGTCGATGTACCAGAAGGTATCCATCGCGAGCTGGTGCAGGCCGGTTGACTGCCCGCCCGCGTTCACCGCCCAGATGTTGAACCAGCCGGCGTTCTTGATCGTTCCTTCCGGGTTCTCCACGATCAGGGTCTGGTTGCGCGGGAGGTTGGAGATCGGTTCCTGCGCGCGCGCGGCAAGTGCGGGAAGCGCAAGAAGCAAGGCAAGCGCAATTGATCGCAGCGCGCGCATTGTTTTCTCCCTGGACAACTCTTTTTTCTCGTTCGGTTCAGTAAGCGCGCGACGCGATTTTTCGTCAATCGGAATCTCGATATGTATCAACGAAGCTGATATGAAGCTTTCGTCACCGAGCCTTTGATCATGCCGAAATCGACCAACGCCTTCCTCACCTTGCTGCCGGACGAGAACCGCGACGCGATCAGCGCGCTCGCCTCGCCGGTGCGCCTATCGATCCTGAAGCTGTTGCGCCGGAGCGGCCCGATGAACGTCAACATGATCAGCGCGGCGCTGAAGCTGCCGCAATCGACCGTGGCGACCAACATCAAGGTGCTGGAAGCAAGCCGCCTGATCCACACGGAAGCCGCCAAGGCGCGCAAAGGTCAGCAGAAGATCTGCTCCGTGCCGTTCGATGGCGTGCTGATCCGGCTTGACGGGCAGGCCGCCAAGCAGCGCGACAATCTGGTCGAGGTCTCGATGCCGATCGGCCTCTACACGGGCTGCGAAGTGAGCGCACCCTGCGGTCTTTGTTCGACGGAGGGAATCATCGGCTTGCTCGACGTACCGGACTTCTTCCTCGATCCGAGCCGGATGCGCGCGTCGCTGGCGTGGTTCGGCCGCGGGTTCGTCGAATACAAATTTCCGAACAATTCGCGCCTTCTTGAGTCGCGCGTTCGCGAACTCGAATTCAGCATGGAAATGTCGTCGGAAGCGCCGGGGACGAATGTCGATTGGCCCTCCGATATCAGCCTGTGGGTCAACGGCGTCAAGTTGGGGACCTGGACGTCGCCCGGCGACTTCGGCGACAAGCGCGGGACCTACACGCCGCGCTGGTGGAAGCTCGCGGGCTCCCAATACGGCCGGCTCGTCACGTGGCGCATTTCCGATCGCGGTTCGTTCGTCGACAAGGCACAGGTCTCAAAAGTCGACATCGACGCGTTGCAGCTTTCCAAGCACCACTCGATCCGTTTGCGCATCGGCATCGACGAGGGTGCGAAACATCCGGGCGGCGTCAACATCTTCGGCAAGGGTTTTGGCAATTACGATCAGGACATTCTCATGCGCCTTCATCTAAGCAACGAACAAGCCGCACGGAGCCGATCATAGCCGTCCCGTTGATCGCGGCTCCCTTCGTCGCTGATCATATCCCGTTTCGTCGTATCGCCTTGAAGCTCCGGGTTCTGCTGGCGAGCGCGGTTTCGACCGGCAGCCGCTCCATGCTGCTTGCGCCGTAGAATCCGTGGCAGTCGGGGCAGCGCGCCAGGATGTAGCCCGCGTCTTCGGGCGTCGCGATCGGGCCGCCGTGGCAGAGGATGATGACGTCGCCACGCGCCGCCAGGGCCGCCGCCGCGATCGCGTTGATCGACGCCACACAGTCATCGAGCTTCATGGCGGTCTCGGCCCCGATCGCGCCGCCGACCGTGAGCCCCATATGGGCGACGATAATATCGGCCCCGGCCTCGACCATCGCGGTGGCTTGCGCCGGATCGAACACGTAAGGCGTGGTCAGCAGGTTCTTGGTGTGGGCGCGCCGCACCAGATCGACCTCGAGGCCGTAGCCCATGCCGGTCTCCTCCAGATTGGCCCGGAAGACATCGTCGATCAGGCCGACGGTTGGAAAATTCTGAATTCCCGAGAGGCCGATAGCCTTGAGCTCGTCGAGGAAATTGTCGAAGTAGCAGAACGGGTCGGTGCCGTTGACGCCGGCGATGACCGGGGTGTGGCGCACCACCGGCAGCGCCTCACGGGCCATCTCGCGTACGATCTCGTTGGCATTGCCGTAGGCGAGCATGCCGGCGAGCGATCCGCGGCCGGCCATGCGATAGCGGCCGGAATTGTAGATGATGATGAGGTCGATGCCTCCGGCTTCCTCGCCCTTGGCCGACAGTCCGGTGCCGGCACCGCCGCCAATGATAGGCTCGCCGTTCCGGATCATTTTCTGGAAGCGGGCAATCAGGATTTCTCGTTCGATACAGGGCATGGTCAGGCTTCCGACATGGCTTCATGAAAATGCTGAA